>NZ_JBHTVC010000058.1:0-30613 GCF_042793275.1 Isoptericola sp. NPDC056578 | reverse complement strand
CTCGGAGCGGAGAACGTGCGCAACCGCCTGTTCGGCAGGGGTCAGTGCGCGAAGTGGCGCGTCCCGGTGAGGTACATCGTCACGCCGGCGGCCTGGGCTGCCTCGATCACCTCGGCGTCGCGGATGGACCCGCCGGGCTGCACGACGGCGCGGACGCCGGCGTCGAGCAGCACCTGCAGACCGTCGGCGAAGGGGAAGAACGCGTCGGACGCGGCGACCGCGCCGCGCGCCCGCTCCTGCCCGTCGGCGAGCGTGTTCGCGCGCTCGACGGACAGCCGGCAGGAGTCGACGCGGTTGACCTGGCCCATGCCGATGCCGACGGCGGCGCCGCCCGAGGCGAGCAGGATGGCGTTGGACTTGGCGGCGCGGACGGCCTTCCACGCGAACGCCAGGTCGGCGAGGGTGGCCTCGTCGGCGGCCTCGCCGGCGGCGAGCGTCCACGACGCGGGGTCGTCGCCCTCGGCCTGGAACCGGTCGACCTCCTGGACGAGCATCCCGCCCGAGATCGGTCGGTTCTCGGCGACGGCGTGCGGCGGGGTGTCGACCACGAGCAGGCGCACGTTCTTCTTGGCCTGAAGGATCTCCAGGGCCTCGGGCTCGAAGCCCGGGGCCACGACGACCTCGGTGAACACGGGCGCGATCTGCTCCGCAGCGGCCTTCGTGACGACCCGGTTGGCCGCGATGACGCCGCCGTACGCGGACACGGGGTCGGTGGCGTGCGCGCGGGCGTGCGCCTGCGCGATGTCGTCGCCGACGGCGATGCCGCAGGGGTTCGCGTGCTTGATGACCGCCACCGCGGGGCCCTCGTGGTCGTGCGCGGCGCGCCACGCGGCGTCCGCGTCGACGTAGTTGTTGTAGCTCATCGCCTTGCCGTGCAGCTGCGTGGCCTGGGCGAGGCCGGTGCCGCCGTCGGTCCGGGTGAACAGCGCGGCCCGCTGGTGCGGGTTCTCGCCGTAGCGCAGGACGGCGGCGCGCTCGAACGTGGCGCCCGCGACGTCGGGCATGTGCGACTCGAGCGCCGTCTCGTCGGGCGCGTGGGCGCTCGCGAACCAGGAGGAGACGGCGACGTCGTACTGCGCGGTGTGCGCGAACGCGGCGGCCGCGAGGCGCTTGCGCTGCGCGAACGTGAAGCCGCCCCCCTGGACCGCGGCGACCACGTCGTCGTACCGCGCCGGGTCGACGACGACGGCGACGCTCGGGTGGTTCTTCGCCGCGGCGCGGACCATCGAGGGCCCGCCGATGTCGATCTGCTCGACGACCTCGTCCGGGCCGGCGCCGGACGCGACCGTGGCCGCGAACGGGTACAGGTTCACGACGACGAGCTCGAACGTCTCGATGCCGAGGTCGGCGAGCTGGGCGAGGTGGTCGGCCTTGCGGGTGTCGGCCAGGATGCCGGCGTGCACGCGGGGGTGCAGCGTCTTGACGCGCCCCTCGAGGCACTCGGGGAAGCCGGTGAGCTCCTCGACGCGGGTGACGGGGACGCCGGCGTCGGCGATCTTCGTGGCCGTGGAGCCGGTGGAGACGAGCTCCACGCCCGCGGCGTGCAGGGCGGTGGCGAGCTCGGTCAGGCCGGTCTTGTCGTAGACGCTGAGCAGCGCACGGCGCACGGGGCGCTGCGCGTCGTCGGCGAGCTGGACGTCGGGGGCGGTGGGTGCTCCGGACATGAGTGTCTTCTCCTCGGGCGGGTTCTCGCGGAAAGACCCTCGCACCCAGGCGGGCGGCGCGCATGGCGGGACGTGTCGGCCGCTCCCCGGTGGTGACCCACCCTCGCCAGTCACGGCCGCGGCGAGTCTACCGAACGTCGTCCTCACGAGTCACGACAGGGGTCACGGCAGCGCCACCTCCATGCCGAGCAGGCGCCAGGCCCGGGCCGCCGTGTCCGCGCGGTCCGCCGCGGGCCGCCGGGTGAGCGCGCCGGCCACGAGCTCGACGCCGAGCATGAGGTCCTCGACGGTGGCGCCGGCGGGCACCTGCCCGGCGTCGAGCGCCGCCTGGTGGTGCGCGGCGAGCACGGCCGCGACCCGCTCGCGCAGCTCCAGCATGCGCCCCGGCCGGTCCTCGACCAGCAGGTCGACCACCCCGACGGACTCGATGGCGTGCCGCGTCACGAGCCCGAGGAGCTCCGGCAGCGCGGCGCCCGCGGCCGACGCCGCCTCCAGCGCGTCCACGTTCTCCTCGACGACGGCGGCCACGAGGGAGACGCGGTCCGGGAAGTGTCGGTAGAGGCTGCCCTGCCCGACGCCGGCGCGGCGCGCGACCGCGCTGAGCGGCGCGGCCGTGCCGGACTCGGCGAAGACCGCGTGCGCCGCCTCCAGGAGCGCCGCACGGTTGCGGGGCGCCGCCGCGGGGCCGGGGTTGCTCCGGGCGGACGGGTGCGGGTTGCTCCGGGCGGTGGGCACCGGAATAGACTAGCAACCGGACAGAGTTGTCCGGTTAGTTGTCCGGTTAGTTGTCCGACGAGTTCGGCATCCACCAGCGAAGGAGACCACCATGGCCCTGTCCGCATCCTCGACCGTCGGCGAGTGGCTCGACCACCCCGTCGGGGGCCGCATCCTCGGCGCCGTCCTCGAGCAGGCCGGCGCGTCGGCCGAGGCGCTCGCCCCGGCGCGCAACCTGCCGCTCGAGCAGCTCGTCGCCCTGTCGAACGGGCAGTTCCCCGCCGAGATGGTCGACGGCCTCGTCGCCGCCTACCGCGAGCAGGCGCCCGACGACGCCGACGCCGCCGACGGTGGCTCCCCCGCCCCCGCGGCCTGGGCCGAGCAGGTCACGCCGGGCCGCTTCGCGGGCCAGACCGTCGTGGTGACCGGTGCGGCCTCCGGCATCGGCCGTGCCGTCGCGTCCCGCGTGGCCCGCGAGGGCGGCCGCGTCGTCGCCGTCGACCTCGCGAAGGAGAAGCTGGACGAGCTCGCCGCGTCCCTCGCGGGGGCCGCGCCGGGCGCCGAGGTCGTCGCCGTCGCGGGCGACATCACGTCTGCCGAGTCGGTCGAGGAGATCGTGCGCGCCGCCGGCGACCGCGTCGACGCCCTCGCCAACGTCGCCGGGATCATGGACGACATGGGCGCGGTGCACGAGCTCACCGACGCGACGTGGGAGCGCGTGATGCGCGTGAACGTCGACGGCACGATGCGCCTCATGCGCGCCGTCCTGCCCGGGATGCTCGCCGCCGGCCGCGGCCGCATCGTGAACGTCGCCTCGGAGGCGGGCCTGCGCGGGTCCGCGGCGGGCGCCGCGTACACGGCGTCGAAGCACGCCGTCGTCGGCCTCACCAAGTCGTCCGCCGTCATGTACGCGGGCTCGGGCGTGCAGGTGAACGCCGTCGCGCCCGGCGGGGTCGCGACCGGCATCCAGGTGCCCACGCAGGCCGAGTTCGGCGGCGCCCGGCTGGGCCGGTACATGGGCAACATCCCCGGCATCGCGACGGCGGAGCACCTCGCCGCGTCGATCACCTTCCTGCTCTCGACGGACGCCGTGAACCTCAACGGCGCGATCCTCGCGTCGGACGGCGGCTGGTCGGCGGTCTGACAGCCCGGCGAGCCGTCAGGGCCGGGGCGGGACACACCGCCCCGGCCCTGACGGCTCGGGGCGTCACTCGGCCGGCAGCGGGAGGGCGTCGTCGGCCCAGGTGTCGGGCGTGCCCACCCGCCACAGCGACCGCACCAGGCACAGCCCCACGACCGTCGCGGCGAGCAGCGCGACGAGGGTCCAGAGCACGACGCCGATGCCGCCCGCCCCCAGGAGGCTGCCGCCGACCAGCGGCGCGAACGGCATCGCGGCCACCCCGCTGAGCCCGAGCACCGACGCCAGCCGCCCCTGCATCTCTCCCGGCGTGATCGCCGCCGTGTAGCCCGCCATCGCGGCATTGACGGCCGGGATGAGCAGGGCGCCCACCCCGATGAGCACGACGTACGCGAGGTAGGTCTGCACGAGGGCCATGCCCGCGAACGCGGCGACCAGCACCCCGAGGGACACCACGGTCACGGTGCCGAGCCGCAGCCGCGCGACGAGGCGCGGCGCGAGCAGCGAGCCGAGGAGCATCGAGCCCGCCGCGACCATGTTGAAGACGCCGATCAGCACCGGCGGCACGCCCGTGCTGGCGAGCTCCAGACTGATGCCGATCATCATCCCGCCCAGCGCGACGTTGACCGCGACGAACAGACCCAGGCACGCACGGAACAGCGGCACCGCCCACACGAAGCGCAGTCCCTGCTTCAAGGCGTCGAGCGGACGGGTGGCGCGGGCTGCGGCGTCGTCGCCACCCAGGGGCTGCTTGACGAAGAACGCGCACACGGCCGTAGCCGCGTCTCCTACGACGGCCCCGAGCATCGGCACCACCTGCGCGACACCGTAGAGCGCGCCGCCCAGCGGTCCGCCGAGCATCCCGGCGACGGCGTCGCGCCCTTGCGCGGCGGCGTACGCGGTGGGCAGCTGGGGCTGCGGGACGACGGCGCGGAACGCGCCGCTGATGGCCGGGTCGAGGAACGCGGTGGCGACCGCCGCACCGAAGAGGACTACGACGAGATGCCACGCGGTGAGCCCGCCGAGGACCCCCGCGACCACGACCGTCCCCCACAGCAAGGCCGCCACGCTCGCGGCCACGACGACCAGCCGGCGCCGGTCCGTGCGGTCCGCGACGACGCCGGCCGGCAGCGCCGCGAGCAGCGCCCCCGTCTGCCCGATCGCCGCCACGACCCCCGCGGCGGTCGGCGAGCCGGTGAGCTGCAGCGCCAGAAGCGGCACGGCGAACTTGGTGATGCTGCCGCCCAGCGACTGGGTGGTGAGGCCGGACATCAGCAGCAAATACGGCCGGTTGCGGCGCAGCGGCGCGAGCGTCCGGGGTGCGCCGGCGGTGGCGTTCTCGCTCGCGGTGGACGGCGCTGCGGCCGTCAGGGTCTCGGTCATGAGCACGACGCTAGACCCGCAACATCTATTGCGCAATAGTAATTGCGCATCTGATGTTGCGGGATTCTTGCTAGGCTCGCCCCGTGCTGGAGACCATGGAGATCAGCGAGCCCGCGGCGCTGCGCGCCATCGCGAACCCCGTCCGTCAGCGGATCCTCATGCAGCTGTCCGTAGTGGGGCACGCACGCGCGGCGGACCTCGCCGAGGCAATCGGACAGCCCGCCAACTCGGTGAGCTTCCACCTGCGCGTGCTCGCCAAGGTCGGGCTCATCGTCGAGGCGCCGGAGCACGCGCGCGACAAGCGCGACCGCGTGTGGACCAACGTGGCGGAGACTTATCAGATCAAGTCGAACTCCCCCGCAGCCGGGACGGCGATCCTGCGGCCCGCGCTGCGATGGATCTCCGACGTCTTCACGCACGACGCGCGGGACGATGGCGGCGCCCGGCGGCAGTTCCTGCTCACGACGCTCCTCCTCACCAAGGACGAGGCGGACGAGATGGCGCAGGAGCTGTCCGCGCTCGTCGAACGCTGGAGCGAGGAGAACCTGGCGAAGGCCCGTGAGAACACGAAGATCCCGCGCGAGACCTACCAGGTGGTCACCGTGCTGGGCCCGCGCGACGACACGACGGCGGAGGGCGACGGCGACGGCGCGCAGGCGCCGACGGGCTGACGGTCGAAGGTCGAGCGACCTCAGCCGACGATCGCGCGCCGCCCGTCGACGCGCAGCCCGTCCCGGGCGACACGGCCGACGGTCTCGACGAGCAGGGCGCGCTCGGCGACCTTGATCCGCTCGTGCAGGGCCGCCTCGTCGTCGCCGTCGAGCACGGGCACGGTGGCCTGCGCGAGGATCGGACCGGTGTCGACGCCGGTGTCGACCACGTGCACGGTGCACCCGCTGACCTTCACGCCGTAGGCGAGGGCGTCGCGCACGCCGTGCGCGCCCGGGAACGACGGCAGCAGCGCGGGGTGCGTGTTGACGATCCGCCCGGAGAACCGCTCGACGAACGAGGGCGCGAGGATGCGCATGAACCCGGCGAGCACGACGTAGTCGGGCCGGAAGACGGCGACGGCCTCGGCCATGCCGACGTTCCAGGCGGGGCGGTCGTCGAAGTCCTGCGGGGCCACGACGACCGACGCCACGCCCGCGTCGCGGGCCAGGTCGAGCGCCCCGGCGCCGGGCTTGTCGGAGACCACGCCGACGACGCGCGCGCCGTACGCCGCGTCGTCGTGGGCCGCGAGCAGCGCCGCGAGGTTGGAGCCCCCGCCGGAGGCCAGGACGACGAGCCGGGCCTGGGCCGTGCCCTGGGCGGAGGTGGACGCGACGGGGTGGCCGGACGGGGTCTGCACGACGTCACCCTACCCGCGAGCTCCCCCCGCTCCGGCAGCCGCGGGCCTACTCCCGGCGCAGCCGCGCACCGACCTCCAGGAAGGCGCACGCGAGCACGACCGCCGCGCCGACGCCGACCTCGACGGCCACCACCGCGCCGGTGAGCAGCGGGTCCGCGCCCACCTGCGCCAGCCGGCCGGCGCCCACCGCTCCCCCGGCCCAGTGCTGCAGCACCCCGGTCATGACGCCCGCGAGCAGCACCACCCCCGCGAGCACCTGGGCCAGGTCGACCCAGCGGACCCGCTCGGGGTCGAGCCGCCGCCACGCGAACCAGCCGGCGAGCGCGCCGCAGGCCACGACGACCAGCGGGCCGGCGACCGTCGCCGTCGGGCCGGACCAGTCGGGGCCGGGCAGCGCGCCCAGCAGCGGCACGGCGGGCAGGGGGCCGGCCTCCGTGCCGCCCGGGGCGAACACGGTGCCCTGCCCGACGGCGAACCCCGGGCCGGCGATCCACGACGTCGCCCACAGCACAAGGTTGGGCAGCAGCGCGAGCTGCGCGACGGCGAACACGACCCCGCCGATCCAGCCCGGGTCGAGGCCGGTCACCACGTCCTCCGACGTCGCCCGCCCGGCCACGACCCACACGAGGGTGAGCGCCGCACCCGTCCCGGTCAGGGCGACGAGCGCGACCGTGCCCGCCTGCAGGCCCAGCCGGGCGACGTCGGGCACCAGGCGGTCGAGCAGGCCGCCGGGGACGACGACCTCGGGCCGGTCCGGCGGCACGAGGACGCCGAGCGCGGCGCCCGCCCCGCCGACCACGGCGCCGCCGAGCGCCGCGAGGGCGAGCCGGGGCCCGGCGGCGGCGAGCCCGTCGCCCCCCGCCACGCCCGCGGTCGCCGCGGCGAGGGCGACGGTCAGGGCGGCATAGGTCATGGTCGCCGCGACCCAGGCCGCCAGGGTGGGCAGCGCGGACCGCTTCACGGACACGTAGGTGGTGAACACGGCAAGGGCGCCGATCCCGAGCGGCACGAGCGTGATCACGCCGCCGCCCGCGTCGATCGGCACACCGTGACCCAGCAGCCACAGGCCCGTGGCGACGCCGACGGCCCCCGTCCACGCGGAGTCCGGCGACCCGCCCAGCACCCCGACCACGGCGAGCAGCACGACGACCGCCCCGGACAGCACGACACCCTGCACGGTGGACCACGCGCCCGACGTCGCGGCCGCGAACCGCTCGCTCCCCCGGCCGAGGGTCCGCGCGGGACGGTCGCCGTCGACGGTGCGGGCGGTGCGGGTGCCGGGTGGTGCGCTCACCGGCTCATCGTCACCCGGGCGCCCGGCAGAACCCCGCAGACACACAGACGGCGCCCGCCCCCGGAGGGACGGACGCCGTCGTGCGTGGTGTCAGAGCGTCAGAGCGACTTGAGGATCTCGCGCATGAGCTCGGCGGTCTCGGACGGCGTCTTGCCGACCTTCACGCCCACGGCCTCGAGGGCCTCCTTCTTGGCCTGCGCGGTGCCCGCCGAGCCCGAGACGATGGCGCCGGCGTGGCCCATCGTCTTGCCCTCGGGGGCGGTGAAGCCCGCGACGTAGCCGACGACCGGCTTCGTGACGTGCTCCTTGATGTACGCCGCCGCACGCTCCTCGGCGTCGCCGCCGATCTCGCCGATCATGACGATCGCCTGGGTCTCCGGGTCGTTCTCGAAGGCCTCGAGCGCGTCGATGTGCGTGGTGCCGATGACCGGGTCGCCGCCGATGCCGATGGCGGTCGAGAACCCGAGGTCCTTCAGCTCGTACATCATCTGGTAGGTCAGGGTGCCCGACTTCGACACGAGGCCGATCGGCCCCTTGCCCGTGATGGTGTGCGGCGTGATGCCGGCCAGCGACTCGCCCGGCGTGATGATGCCGGGGCAGTTCGGGCCGATCATGCGGGTCTTCTTGCCCTGGAGGTAGGCGAAGACCTCGGCCGAGTCCTGCACCGGGACGCCCTCGGTGATGACGACGATCAGCGGCATCTCGGCGTCGACGGCCTCGATGGCCGCGTCCTTCGTGAACGCCGGGGGCACGAACAGGACCGACACGTTCGCGCCGGTCTCCGCCATGGCCTCCTTGACGGTGCCGAAGACGGGCAGCGTGACGTCGTTGCCCTCGTGGTCCTTGTGGGTCACGGTGGTGCCGGCCTTGCGGGCGTTCACGCCGCCCACGATCTGCGCGCCGGAATCGAGCATCAGGGCGGTGTGCTTGGCACCCATCCCGCCGGTGATGCCCTGGACGATGATCTTGCTGTCCTTGTTCAGGTAGATCGACATGGTTCTGAAATCTCTGCTTTCGACGTCGGCGGGGCGCTCAGAGGTGGGCGAGCTCGGCGGCCTTGGCCGCGCCGCCGTCCATGGTCTCGGCCAGGGTGACCAGCGGGTGGTTCGCCTCGCGCAGGATGGCGCGGCCGAGGTCCACGTTGTTGCCGTCGAGGCGCACGACCAGCGGCTTGCTGGCCTCGTCGCCGAGGATCTCCAGCGCGCCGACGATGCCCTTGGCGACCTCGTCGCAGGCGGTGATGCCGCCGAAGACGTTGACGAACACGCTCTTGACCTGCGGGTCGTTGAGGATGACGTCCAGGCCGTTCGCCATGACGGTGGCGTTCGCGCCGCCGCCGATGTCGAGGAAGTTCGCCGGCTTCACGCCGCCGTGCTCCTCGCCGGCGTAGGCGACGACGTCGAGGGTGCTCATGACGAGCCCCGCGCCGTTGCCGATGATGCCGACCTCGCCGTCGAGCTTGACGTAGTTGAGGCCGTTCTCCTTGGCCTTGGCCTCCAGCGGGTCCGCCGCGGCCTTGTCCTCGAGCGCCTCGTGGTCCGGGTGGCGCACCTCGGAGGCGTTGTCGTCGAGGGTGACCTTGCCGTCGAGGGCGACGATCGAGCCGTCCTCGGTGCGGACCAGCGGGTTCACCTCGACGAGGGTGGCGTCCTCGGCCGTGAAGACGGTCCAGAGCTTCTGGATGACGTCGGCGACGGGGGCCTTGAGGTCCTCGGCGAAGTTGGCGGCGTCGACGATCTCGCGCGCCTTGGCCTCGTCGATGCCGACGATCGGGTCGACGGCGACACGGGCGAGCGCCTCGGGGCGCTCGACGGCGAGCTGCTCGATCTCCATGCCGCCCTCGACGGAGCACATGGCGAGGTAGTTGCGGTTCGCGCGGTCCAGGAGCACGGAGAAGTAGAACTCCTCGGCGATCTTGGCGCCCTGCGCGATCATCACGCGGTGGACCGTGTGGCCCTTGATGTCCATCCCGAGGATCTCGCCGGCCTTCTCCTCGGCCTCCGCCGGGGAGTGGGCCAGCTTGACGCCGCCGGCCTTGCCGCGGCCACCGACCTTCACCTGGGCCTTGACGACGACGGTCCCGCCGCCGAGCTTCTCTGCACCTGCGCGAGCCTCTTCGGGCGTCGTCGCGACGACGCCGCCGAGCACGGGCACGCCGTGCTTCTCGAAGATGTCGCGAGCCTGGTATTCGAACAGGTCCACCCTGCTGCGTCCTTCCATCGGTGGTGCCCCTGGGTCGGCAGAGGCCGGCACGAACGGATGTCTCGACATCAAGACATCCCCGAACAGGGTAGTCCGACCGGCACGACGCCGGGAACATCGGCCCTGCATTCCCCCGCCGCAGGTGACCGATCCCACAGCCGCCGCCCGAGTTGTCAGGGCCGCCGCGGGGAATACCGCGCGTCCGTCCTGACAGGCCGCAGCGTCAACCAGGGTTGACATGTGCTCGTCTCGTCAACCATAGTTGACGGCATGACGGAGAAGACGCTCGTCGGCGCGGCCGCCGGCGACGACCCCACGGAAGGGCTCCGCGCCGTCCGCGCGCTGCGCGACCTGGCGGACCGCCTCGAGACGCTCCAGGTGGAACGCGCGCGACAGCTCGGCTGGTCGTGGCAGGACGTCGCGGACGCGCTCGGCGTGACCAAGCAGGCGGTCCACAAGAAGCACGGCAGGAGGATCTGATGTTCGAGAGGTTCACGAAGGAGGCGCGCACGGCGGTGCAGGGCGCCACGGAGATCGCGGAGCGCGAGCGCTCCGAGTCGATCGACACCCGGCACCTGGTGATCACGCTCGCCGAGGGCACAGGGCGCACCCCCGCCGCGCTCGTGAGCTGCGGCGTCAGGCCCGACGACGTCGCCGCGCGCGCCCGCGACGCCGTCCGACGGGGTGAGGTGCTCGACGCCGAGGCGCTCGCGGCGGTCGGGATCGACCTCGACGAGGTCAGCCGGCGCGCCGACGAGACCTTCGGCAAGGGCGCGCTCGACCGGGCCGCCCGCAAGGGCTCGCGTCGGCGCAAGCACTGGCCCTTCACCGCCGACGCGCGCAAGGCGCTGGAGCTCTCGCTGCGTGAGGCGGTGCGCCTCGGCGACAAGGGGATCGACGACCGGCACCTGCTCCTGGGCCTCCTGCGTGCCGACTGCCCCGGCGGCCGGATCCTCGAGTCGGCCCTGCACGACGCGGGCAGCGACGTCGCCGCACTCCGCGCCGCCGCCGAGCACGAGTCGCGCGCGGCCTGACCTGCGACGCCTGACCTGTCCGGCCTGCGCCGCCGTCAGCGCGCCGACGGCGCGTCCCTGACCGACGCGTCGCCGGCCGTGGCCGCCAGGTACGCGCGGCCGCGAGGCGACAGCCGGTACCCGACGTCGAGGCTCTCCGTGAGGCCCAGCTCCTTGAGCCGGCGCACGCGGATCTTGAACGGGTCGCGCTCCATGCCCAGCCCTTCGGCCAGGGTGCGCGCGACGACGGCCGGCCGCGCCGCGACGAGCTCCAGGTAGGCGCGCGTCCACGGCTCGGGTGCCGCGCGGTCCATGCGCGCGAGGCGGGCGCGGATCGCGTCCACGGCCGCGGCGTCGAGGTCGTCGTCCTCCCGCAGCGCGACCCGCGGGTCCGGCCCGGCCAGGCGCAGGCCCACGCGGTACAGGTCGCCCTCGCCGCGCCGCTCGATCCATGCCCGGGCCGTGGCCACCGACCGGAAGCCCGCCCCGCGGGCGCCGGCGTCGTCGACGCTCTCCAGGGTCACCGGGTCCACGGCCGTCACCTCGACCACGCCCACCCGGGTGCGCATCGTCGACCCAGGACGCACCCGCACCACGGCCCACCGGCGGTAGGTGTGGGTGACCGTCCCGTCGGCCAGGCCGCGCAGCGTCCTCGCGTCCAGCAGCACACGGTCACGATGCCAGCGGCGGCACGCCCCCGCCCGGCGAGGTCAGAGCTTGGTGACCGGCGAGTACCGCAGCAGCAGCCGCTTGGTGCCGTCCGCGCCGAAGTCGATCCGCGCGACGGAGTTCGGGCCGCTCCCCTCCAGCGACACGACCGTGCCGAGGCCGTACGCGTCGTGCGTCACCTTGTCGCCGACGTCGAGCGACGGCACGTCCGCGTCCTTGCGCGGGGTCGCGGAGCCGAACGTCGCGCCCGTGCCCGCCGCCGTCGTGCCCGCCTCCTTCGGCCGGCCGATCCGCCCGCCGACACCCTCGGACGGCGAGCGCCGCTGAGGCGACCAGGTGCCGCCCGACGAGCCCGCCCCACCGCGTGCCGACCCGCTCCGTGCCGTGCCGCCCCGTGCCTGACCACCCCACGCGGACCCGCCGCGGCGCAGGTACTGGGTGGACGACTCGCGCCGGCGCCAGTCCCAGAGCTCGTCGGGGATCTCCTCGAGGAACCTGCTGGGCGGGAACTCGTTGGGCGCCCCCCACGCGGACCGCACCGCCGACCTCGAGATGTACAGCCGCTGCCGGGCGCGCGTGATCCCGACGTACGCCAGCCGCCGCTCCTCGGCGAGCTCGGAGTCGCCGTGCAGCGACCGCATGTGCGGGAACGTGCCGTCCTCCATGCCCGTGAGGAAGACGACGGGGAACTCCAGGCCCTTGGCGGTGTGCAGGGTCATCAGCGTGACGACGCCCTGGTCCTCCTTGGGCTCCTGCTCCGCCTCGCCGTCGGCCACGTCCTCGTCGGGGATCTGGTCGGCGTCGGCCACCAGCGACACGCGCTCGAGGAAGTCGGCGAGGTCGCCCTCGGGGTCCAGCTCGCTGAACTCCGCCGCGACGGCGTGCAGCTCGGCGAGGTTCTCGACGCGGGACGCGTCCTGCGGGTCGTCGGACGCGCGCAGCTCCGCGAGGTAGCCCGTCCGGTCGAGGACCGCGCCGAGGATCGTGGCGGGCGGCTCGCCGTCGTCGACGAGGGCGCGCAGCTCGCGCATCATGTCGCGGAACGCCGTGAGCGGCTTGGACGTGCGGGACGTCATGCCGCCGATCTCGTCGGCGCGCTCGAGCGCCGCCCCGAAGGAGATGCGCTCGCGGTCCGCGAACGACGCCACGAGCGACTCTGCCTTGTCCCCCAGGCCGCGCTTGGGCACGTTGAGCACGCGACGCAGGTTGACGTCGTCGTCCGGGTTCGCCAGCGCACGCAGGTAGGCGACGGCGTCCTTGATCTCGCGGCGCTCGTAGAACCGGGTGCCGCCCACCACCTTGTACGGCAGGCCGACGCGGATCAGCACCTCCTCCAGCGCACGGGACTGCGCGTTGGTGCGGTAGAACACCGCGACGTCCCCGGGGCGCACGCCGTCGGAGTCGCCGAGCCGGTCGATCTCCTCCGCGACGAACCGCGCCTCGCCATGCTCGTCGTCGGCCACGTAGCCGACGATCTTCTCCCCCGCGCCCGCGTCGGTCCACAGCCGCTTGGGCTTGCGGTCCGGGTTGCGCGAGATGACGGCGTTCGCGGCCGTGAGGATCGTCTGCGTGGAGCGGTAGTTCTGCTCCAGCAGGATCGTCGTGGCGTCGGGGTAGTCCTCCTCGAACTCCACGATGTTGCGGATCGTGGCGCCGCGGAACGCGTAGATCGACTGGTCGGCGTCGCCCACGACGGTCAGCTCCGCCGGGTCGAGGCCGTCGGCGCCGGGCCCGTCCGCGGTGGCACCCGCGAGCTCCCGCACCAGCATGTACTGCGCGTGGTTCGTGTCCTGGTACTCGTCCACCAGGATGTGCCGGAACCGGCGCCGGTAGTGCTCCGCGACGTTCGGGAACGCCTGCAGCAGGTTCACCGTCGTCATGATGATGTCGTCGAAGTCGAGCGCGTTCGCCTGCGCCAGGCGCTGCTGGTAGCGGCGGTAGACGTCGGCCAGCACGGTGTCGAACTCCGGCGCCTGCGACGGCAGCGAGCCCGACGACGCGGCGCGGGCGGCGCGCTCGCGCCAGCCCTCCTCCGTGGCGTCGGCGCCCGAGCTCTGCGCGTACGTCTCGGGGTCGATCAGCTCGTTCTTGAGGTCGCTGATCTTGTGCGCCAGCGAGCGCGCCGGGTACTTCTTCGCGTCGAGGTCCAGCTCGCGCGTCACCAGCGTGATGAGGCGCTGCGAGTCCGCCGCGTCGTAGATGGAGAAGCTGGAGCGCAGGCCGAGGGTCTTGGCCTCCTTGCGCAGGATCCGCACGCAGGCGGAGTGGAACGTCGAGACCCACATCCGCCCGCCGGCCGGGCCCACCAGGTGCTCGACCCGCTCGCGCATCTCGGCCGCGGCCTTGTTGGTGAACGTGATCGCGAGGATCTCCCCCGCCCGCGCCCGGCCCGTGGCCAGCAGGTACGCGATGCGGTGGGTGAGCACGCGCGTCTTGCCGGACCCGGCGCCCGCGACGATGAGCAGCGGCGAGCCCGCGTGCTCGACGGCGGCCCGCTGCTGCGGGTTCAGCCCGTCCAGCAGGGCGTCGGGGTCCAGGTGCGAGAACGCCCCCCGCGACCGCGGCCGCCCCTCGGCCGCGCCGCCGTCGTGGGCGCCGTCGTGCGCCTCCACCGCGGCGTCGCGCACCCACGCGGGCGCGCCGGACTCCGGGTCGGCGGCGTCGTCGTCCCAGCGCGGCGCGGTGGACGGCAGGCGTGCGGTGTCGTCCTTCGCGGCGTGGTCGAACCCGGGCAGGGACAGGCTGTCGAACAGGGAGGTCATCGTGGACCAAGCCTAGGCTCCGCGGCCGACATCCCGGCGCCGCCCGGGCCGACCGTACGCTCAGCCCGCGACGGACACCGTCGTACCGACGGCCGTCGGGTCCTCCAGCAGATCGCAGACCGCCGCCGCCAGGTCGGCGCGGCGCATCGACCAGCGCCACCGGACGTTGCCGTCCCGGCGCTGGTGGTAGCTGCCGCGGCCCGCGCCGTCGCGCAGCATGGGCGGCCGCACGATCGTCCAGTCGAGCCCCGACTCCCGCACCGCCGGCTCCGCGACGGCGAAGCCCGCGTTCGCGTCGCGCAGCGCCCGGGCCAGGATCGGTTTGGCCAGGTATCGGGACAGCGGGTCGTCGCCGTCCACCACCCAGCCGCTCGCGGTCACGACGACGGCGCGGCGCACCCCGGCGTCGCGGGCGGCGCGCACCAGCACCCGGGTGAGCTCCCCATGCACCCCCGCCTCGCTGCCCGGCACCGGGCCCACCGCGGAGACGACGGCGTCGGCACCCGCGAGCGCGGCGGTGACCGCGGGGGCGTCGAGGCCGTCCGCCGTCGCGACGTCGTCGGGCGTCAGCCCGCGCAGCCGGGCCGGGTCGCGCACGACGGCGACCACGTGGTGGCCACGGCGGCGTGCCTCCTCGACGACCAGGCGGCCGGTGCGGCCCGTGGCACCCAGGACGGCGATCTTCATCTGCTGCTCCTCGCGTTCGTCGGGTGAGTAAGTGTTTACTCACCCCTAGGATGAGGGTGCCGCACAGGCATGTCAACGGGACAGGGAGAACTCATGGGCACGCGCGACCGGATCCTCGACGCCGCGGCCACGGTGCTGCGCGAACGCGGGATCGCCCGGGCCACGACCAAGGAGATCGCCCGCGCGGCCGGCTGCTCCGAGGCGCTGCTCTACAAGCACTTCACGGACAAGCAGGAGCTGTTCCTCGGCGTGCTGTCCGAACGAGCCCCCCGGCTCGACGCGCCCGCCGATCTCGTGGGTCGCGCGACCGTCGTCGAGAACGTCACGACCCTCGTCGGCCAGCTGCTCGCGTTCTACGCACGCTCGTTCCCCATGGCGGCGTCGATCCTCGGCGCGCCGGAGCTGCTCGCGGCGCACCGGGAGGGCCTCGGCCGCCGCGGCGCGGGGCCGCAGGGGCCCGCCCTGCAGGTGCAGGCCTACCTCGACGCCGAGGCAGCCGCCGGGCGCCTCGACCCCGGCACCGACACCGAGGCCCTGTCCCGCACGCTCGCCGGGGCCGCCCTCTTCGAGGCGTTCCTGGCCGTCTACGCCGGGCTCGACGACGTGCCCGACGCCCCCGAACGGGCGCGGCGCGTCGTCGCGGCCGTCCGCCTGGGAACGCCGGCCGACTAGCTCACGACTCCAGAGCCACCGTCCGGCCTGCGGCGCAGCCGCATCGGGGTGTGCGGGATGTCGTCCTCGAGGTACTCGGGCCCGTCGGGGACGAAGCCGAACCGCCCGTAGAAACCGGTCAGCGGCGACTGCGCGCCGAGGACGACGTCGGCTTGCGGGGCGGCGGCGGTGGCCACCTCCACCGCGGCGCGCATGAGCACGCCCGACGCCCCCGAGCCGCGCACGTCCGGGTGGCACACCACGCGGCCGACGCGCTGCACGTCGCCGTCGTCGAGCACGCGGGCCGTCGCGACGACGCGTCCGTCCCGTGCGCCGTCGAGCAGCACGACGTGCCGCGCCGTCGGCTCGGCGTCCCGGCCGTCGAGGTCGGGGTACGCGCACTCCTGCTCGACGACGAACACGTCCTGGCGCAGCCGCCACGCCTCGTACGCGGTGCGCGCGTCCAGCTCGTCGAGCGTCGCGACGCGCACCGTCCACCGGTCGTCGTGCCGCGCTGCCGCGTCCTGCGTCGTCATGGGGTCCCCCTCGTGCCGTGCCTGCCGCCCGACACCCTAAGCCGCGTGCCGATGAGATCCGCCCCCGGCGACCGTCCCACCCGTACCGCACCCGCCGCGACCGGCGCCGGGTCGTCGCCCGAGGAGGAACCACCGTGGCCGCAGCACGATTCACCGGGGTCCAGACCGTCGCGGTCCCCGTCCGCGACCAGGACGCCGCGCTCGCCTTCTACACCGGACGCCTCGGGTTCGAGGTCCGCTTCGACGCCGAGCTGCAGCCCGGCTTCCGGTGGGTCGACGTCGGCGCACCGGACGCCGCGACGTCGCTCGCGCTGGTCCGCGCGGGCGACGGGCTGCCCGCCGGCGTCGACACCGGGATCCGGCTCGTCACGCCCGACGCGCGCGCCGCGCACGCCGCGCTGGAGGACGCGGGGGCCGACGTCGGCGAGCTCCTGCTGTGGGAGTCGGCGCCGCCGATGTTCTCGTTCCGGGACCCCGACGGCAACACCCTGTACGTCACCGAGAACCCCGCAGGCTGACCGGCGCCGGCTCGCGGCGGGCCCGCCGGGCACGCCACACTCCTGCGCATGACCGTGCTCCGCTCGATCCTGCTCTTCCTCGCCGCCGCCGTCTTCGAGATCGGCGGCGCCTGGCTGGTGTGGCAGGGGGTGCGCGAGCACCGCGGCTGGATCTGGATCGGCGCGGGCGTCGTCGCCCTCGGCGCGTACGGGTTCTTCGCGAGCCTGCAGCCGGACGCGAACTTCGGCCGCATCCTCGCCGCGTACGGCGGGGTCTTCGTGGCCGGCTCGCTCGTCTGGGGCATGGTCGTCGACGGGTTCCGGCCCGACCGCTGGGACGTCGCCGGCGCCCTGATCTGCCTCGCCGGCGTCGCGGTGATCATGTACGCACCCCGCGGGGCGGCCGCCTGACACCGCCCGGCGGGGCTCGCGGGCGCGGGTGAAGAGCCCGCCCGTGCCGGGTGCGTGCCCCCGGGCGGTGGGATAGTCGGCTCGTGGCAGACCCCCGGGTGGTGGGGAGAGCCGACGCCCTGGCAGCCGTCGACGGCCTGCTCGGGGCCGCACGGGAGGCGCCGGCGGGGCTGGCGCTCACCGGTCCCCCCGGCATCGGCAAGACGACCGTGTGGCTCGCGGCCGTGGACCGGGCGCGCGACGAGGGCGCCACCGTGCTCGCGGGCCGCCCGGCGCCCGCGGAGGTCCGCCTCGAGTACGCCGGCCTGGCCGAGCTGCTCGCGCCGCTCACCGCCGCCGCGAGACGCCTCCCCCTCCCCCAGCGGCGCGCGCTGGACGCCGCCCTCGGCCTCGAGACCTCGGGCCCGGCCGGCGGGCCGCAGCTCGTCGCGGCCGCCGTGCGGGCCCTCGTCGGCGACGCGGCGGCGCGCGGCCCGGTCCTCGTCGCCGTGGACGACCTGCAGTGGCTCGACCCGTCGAGCCGGCAGGCGATCTCCTTCGCCTGCCGCCGTGCCACGGGCTTCCTGGCGGTCCTCTCCTGCGCGCGGTCGTCCGACGGCCCGGGCCCCGCGGCGGACGACGCACCCGTCCCCGAGCTCGAGCCCGCCGACCCTCGTCGGCTCGTGCGCCTGGCCCTGCCCGCGCTCGCCCCCGACGAGCTGCTCGCCGTCGTCCAGGACCGCGGGGTGGTGCTCGACGCCGTGGCCACGACGCGCCTCGTCGCGGCGGCCGGTGGCAACCCGCTCTTCGCGATCCAGCTCGCGGAGCACTGGCGCGCCCAGGGACGACCCGACGGCCTCCCCGCCACGCTGCGCGCCCTGGTCGACGCGCGGGTGTCGCGGCTGCCGGCCGGCACGCGCACGGTGCTGCTCTCGGCGGCCTGCCTCGCGGACCCGCGGCTCGCGCACCTCGCCGTGCTGCACGACGGCGACGCCGCGGTGGGCGACGCCCTCGCCCCGGCGGAGGACGCCGGGGTCGTGCGCCTCGACCAGGGCCGCGTCCGGTTCACGCACCCGTTGTTCGCCGCGGGCGTCCTCGACGCCACGTCCCCGGGCGGCCGCCGCGCGCGCCACCGCGCGCTCGCCGACGTCGTCGGCGACGGCGAGGCCCGTGCCCGCCACCTCGCGCACGCGGCGACCGGCGCGGACCCGGAGACCCTGGGGGCCCTCGACGCGGCGGCCGAGGCCGCCCGGCGGCGGGGCGCGACCTCCGTCGCGGCGGAGCTGGAGGACCTCGCGCTCGGGCTCGGCGTCCGCGAGCCGGCCCGCCTGCTGCGGGCGGCGGAGGACCAGCTCCGCACCGACGCCTACGGGCGGGCGCTCGGCCTCGCGGCCGAGGCGCTGCCCGACCTCACCAGCCCGCTCGAGCGGGCGCGCGCGCTCGGCACGGCCGGTCGGGCGCGGTTCCGCCTGGGCGACCTCGCGGGCTCGGTCGCCGCGCTCTCCGAGGCGGTCGCCCTGGCCGGGGCGGACCCCGACCTGCACGTCTCGCTCCTCGGCGACCTCGCGACCGGGCTTCTCAACAGCGGCCAGGTGGAGCTCGGCCGGACCTGCCTGGTCGACGCGGCGGCGGGGCGGACGCCCTCGGGGACGGACGACGGGGCGGGCGCCGAGCTCCTCGCCGGCCGGGCGGTCCTCGACCAGCTCACCGGCCGGGGCTACGACGAGTCCCTGGCACGACGGGCCCTGGCGGCGGAGGACCCCGGCCGCGCCGTGCCGGCGATCCGGTGGCCGACGGTGAACGTCGCCTCCGCGCTCTTCTTCACGGGCAGGCCCGCGGACGCGCTGGGGCTCCTGCTCGACGCCGAACGCCGGTGCGTCGACCGCGGCCAGGAGACCGACCTCTGGTACGTGCAGTTCTACCTCGCGCGGGCCGCGACCCTCGTCGGCGAGCTCGGCGTCGCGGAGGGCGCCGCCGCGCGGCTCGAGGGGCGCGCCCGCGTGACGGAGGGTCCGCTCCTCGCGCTCATGGCCGCCACCGCCAGGGCACACCTCGGCGCCTGGACCGGGGACGCGGCGGCCGCGCTGCCGACCGCGCGGGCCGCCACCGCGCGGTTCACGGAGCTCGGCGCCCCGCACGTCGCCGTGCTGCCCGCCGCCGCGCTCGGCGCGGTCCTCCTCGCGGCCGGCGACGCTCCCGCCGTCGTCGAGCTGCTGCTGCCGCTCGAGCGCCACGTGCTCTCCTGCGGGTACCGCCACCCCGGGTTCGCGGGCGTCGTCACCGACCTCGTGGCGGCGCTCGCCGCGACCGGTGGGACGGCCGCGGCGGCCGAGGTGCTGGACGGCTACGGCGAGGCGGCGGCCCGGCCCGGGGGCGCGTGGCTCCGCGGCGTCCTCGCCCGCGGGTGGGCGGGCGTCGCCGCCGGGACGGGCGAGACCGGGCGGGCGCGTGGCCTCCTCGACGACGCGCTCGCCGCCTTCCCGCCCGGGTACGAGCGCGGGCGCACCCTGCTCGACCTCGCCCGGCTGGAGCGGCGTGCCCGTCGCCGCGCCGCCGCCGGCGACGCCGCGCGGCGCGCGGTCCGGGAGCTGGAGGCCGTGGGCTGCACGCTCTGGGGCGACGTCGCGCGGGCGGAGGCGGACCGGGTGTCCGGGCCGTCGCCCGGCGCGTCGCTCACCGCGATGGAGGCGCGGGTGTGCGCCCTGGCCGCCGCCGGACGGACGAACCGGGAGGTGGCGGTGGCCCTGTCCATGAGCGCCAAGACGGTCGAGGCGCACCTGTCCCGCGCCTACGCGAAGCTCGGCATCCGGTCGCGCGCCGAGCTCGGGGCGCTCGCGGGGCGGGGGGAGCTCCCGCACGACGAGGGAAGTCCCTGATGCGCGCCGCGCCGGCCCGGCCGCATCGTCGGACCAGGGTGCGGGAGGGGGTGCCATGTCCTGGACGATCGAGATCTCCCCGCTCGGCGTCGGGGGCGCTCCCGACGCGCCCGACCACGCGACCGACCACGCGACCCCCGGGGCGCGCCACAGCCGCCTGCGCACGCTGGCGGCCCTGGTGTGCGGGGCGCTGCTCGCGGCCGCCGCGCTCACGGTCGCCGACGAGGTGGTCGGCGACGGGGCACGAGACCCGGCGCCCCTCGAGCAGGCGCCTCCGGCCCCGCGGATCGGGCTCGGGGACTTCCGCGTCCCGACGGCGACGGGCCGCTGAGCCGGGCGCCGCCCTGGTCACCGGGCCGGGGCTCAGGTGAGGAGCAGCCCGACCACCCAGGCGAGCGTGGCGACGACGCCGCCGGCCAGCTGCACGCCGATGGTGATGAGCGTGGCCTTCAGGGCGGCCCGCGTGGCCGTCCACGCGACGGCCGCGTCGCGACGTCGGGCCAGCTCCACGAGGAAGACGGCGCCGGCGAAGAAGAGGAAGAGCCCGACCACGGGCACCACGAAGAACCCGACGACCCCCGCGAGGCCGGCGACCGCGAGCGTGCCCCAGGGCACGTCGGCCCGGCGCATGTGCCGCCCCGCGAGCAGCCACTGACCCGTCTCTGCGGCCACGACCGCCAGGGCGGCGACGGCGAAGCACACCCACGCCGTCGTGCCGCCGGTGACCCATGCCCACACGAGGATGCTCCCCAGCACGAGCACGTTGCCGGGGAGCACCTGCACGACGATGCCGACCAGGCCGACGGCGATCGCCAGCCCGACCAGCACCTCCCCCAGGACGCTCATCGCGACCGCCCCGGGCAGACGGGGACGATCACCAGAAGACGGCGACCAGGATGTTGACCAGCGTCAGGGCGCCGATCGAGTGCTTGAGCCCGGGGGCCACGGCACCCGTGCCGTTGTCCCCCTTCGAGCCCTGGCGCTTGGCGACGAAGGCGAGCACCGCGATGATCAGCGCGATCACGAGCTTGACGCCGATCTTGGCCATGCTGGGGCCGCCGTCCGCCCAGAGGTCGGCCATCTCGGCGACGCCGACCATGAGGACGCCGGCGACGAGCGCGGTCGCGGCGCCGTGGAAGACCCCGCGGTAGAGGCCCGGGCTCTTGATCGACGCGATGTAGCCACCGAGGACGATCGCCCAGCCCACGAAGTGGAGCGCGACGAAGACGTGGTAGAGGAACTCCATGCGGGCAGCCTAGCCGCGCGCGGAGCGGGATCTGACACCGGTGTCCGCAACCGGTCACACATCACACTCGGGCGACCCGACGCAAGCCTTCCCCCCATCGTCCCAACATGTGGTCCCACCATGTGGACCCTGTCTCGCGCGAGACCGTCCGGTGCGGCTACGGTCATCCCCATGACCACGGCCGCGCACCGCCTCCTCGTGACGACTCGTCACGAGATGCCGGCGTGCGTGCGTCGCAGCATGCGCAGCTGTCTGTGCTGCTGTCGCTGATCGCGCCCTACCTCAGCCCCGCCGCCCCCGCGCGGCTCCTGAGCACCGGCGCGCGCCGTCGGTCCTCGGCCCACCCCCGCTGAGTCTCTCGTCGTCGCGCGTCCCGCCCCCGAGGACCCGAGGAACTCCCCCAGATGACGACGCAGACCACCGCACCCGCCCCGACCGGCGACAACACCCCCGCGCGCGTCCGCCCCCCGCGCACGGCGCGCCCGAACGGGCAGTGGAAGGTCGACGGCACCGAACCCCTGAACCACAACGAGGTCTTCAAGCAGGAGGCGGCTCCGCTCGGCGTCCGCGAGCGCATCGAGTCGACCTACGCGCGCGAGGGCTTCGACTCGATCACCGACGACGACCTGCACGGCCGGTTCCGCTGGTGGGGCCTGTACACGCAGCGCAAGCCCGGGATCGACGGGGGCCGCACGGCGACGCTCGAGCCGCACGAGCTGGAGGACCGCTACTTCATGCTGCGGGTCCGGTCGGACGGCCAGGCGCTCTCACCGGCGGCGCTGCGGGTGCTCGGCGGCATCTCGGCGGACTTCGGGCGGGGCTCGGCCGACATCACCGACCGGCAGAACATCCAGTACCACTGGATCGAGATCGAGAGCATGCCGGAGATCTGGCGCCGTCTCGACACGGTGGGCCTCGAGACGACCACGGCCTGCGGCGACTCTCCTCGCGGCTTCCTCGGCAGCCCGGTCGCGGGCATCGCGGCCGACGAGATCATCGACCCGACCCCGGTCATCCTCGAGATCAAGCGCCGGTACATCGGCGACCCGGAGCTCGCGAACCTGCCCCGCAAGTTCAAGACGGCGATCACCGGGCACCCGAGCCTCGACGTGGTGCACGAGATCAACGACATCTCGCTGGTCGGCGTGGTCCACCCGGAGCTCGGCCCCGGCTACGACCTGTGGGTGGGCGGGGCGCTGTCGACGACGCCGCGGCTCGGCGAGCGGCTCGGGGTCTTCGTCACCGAGGAGCAGGCGCCCGACGTCTGGCACGGCGTCATCCGCATCTTCCGCGACTACGGCTACCGGCGGCTGCGCAACAAGGCCCGCCTGAAGTTCCTGCTGGCGGACTGGGGCACCGAGAAGTTCCGCGAGGTGCTGGAGAACGAGTACCTCGGCCACCCGCTGCCGGACGGCCCCGCGCCGGCGCCGGCCACGCGTCCCGGCGACCACGTCGGGGTGCACGAGCAGAAGGACGGCCGTTTCTACGTGGGCGCCGCGCCCGTCGTCGGGCGGGTCGGCGGCAACACGCTCACCGGGCTGGCCGACCTCATCGAGCAGGTCGGCGCGGACTCCGCCCGGCTCACCGCGCACCAGAAGGTCGTGGTCCTCGGCGTGCCCGCCGACCGCGTCGACGAGCTGCTGGACGGGCTCGAGCCCCTGGGCCTCACCGCTCGTCCGAGCCTGTTCCGCCGCTCGACCATCGCCTGCACGGGCATCGAGTTCTGCAAGCTCGCCATCGTCGACACCAAGGACACCGCGGCGCGCGTGATCGGCGAGCTCGAGGACCGGCTCGGCGACGTCACCGACCGGCTCGACCGGCCCATCGAGCTCAACGTCAACGGCTGCCCCAACTCCTGCGCCCGCATCCAGACCGCCGACATCGGGCTCAAGGGCCAGATCATCACGGTCGACGGCGAGCAGATGCCCGGCTTCCAGGTGCACCTGGGCGGCGGTCTGGTCGGCGAGGGCCGCGACGAGGGCGGCCTGGGCCGCACGGTGCGCGGCCTCAAGGTGCCGGCGTCGGAGGTCGGCGACTACGTGGAGCGCGTCGTGCGGCGGTACGACGCCGAGCACGACGGCGGCGAGACGTTCGCCCAGTGGGCGCACCGGGCCGACGAAGAGGCCCTGCGATGACCGCCGTCGAGGTCTCCTCCCCGGTCACGCTGCTCACCTCCCCGGCGGGCGGGGGCCGGCTCGCCGAGGTGCGGGCCCGGGCGGCGGCGCGCGAGGAGTCGCGCGACGCCCGGCGGCACGCGCGTGCGGCCCGGCACCGCCGCTCCACCGAGGAGCTGCGCCACGTCGTCGAGCGGGGCCAGGCCCAGCTGCACGCCGACGGCGACCGTCCCGAGGCCACCGCCGAGGAGGTCGTCGCCTGGGCCGTGCGCGAGTTCGGCCCGTACCTCGCGGTCGCGTCGTCGATGCAGGACCTCGTCCTCGCGCACCTGGTCTCCCGGCAGCTCCCGTTCGTCGACGTGCTCTTCGGCGACACCGGCTACCACTTCGCGGAGACGCTCGGCACGCGCGGCGCGGTCGAGATCGAGATGGACGTGGACGTGGTCGACGTCCGCCCCGAGCTGACCGTCGCCGAGCAGGACGCGAAGCACGGCCCCCGCCTGCACGACCGGGACCCCGAGGCCTGCTGCGCCATGCGTAAGGTGGCTCCCATGCGGCAGGCCCTGCAGGGCTACGAGGCCTGGGCGACCGGCGTCCGCCGCGGCGAGACCGCGGCCCGCGCGAACGCGCCCCTGGTCGCGTTCGACGAGCGCAACGGCGTCGTGAAGATCAACCCCCTCGCGGCCTGGACCGACGAGGAGGTCCAGGAGTACGCCCGCACGCACGGCGTGGTGGTGAACCCCCTGCTCGGCGACGGGTACCCGTCCGTGGGCTGCGAGCCCTGCACGCAGCGGGTCGAAGCCGGGCAGGACGCCCGCGCCGGCCGCTGGGCCGGCCGGGACAAGGACGAGTGCGGGCTGCACGTATGAGCCGCCGCAGGACGTCCTCGAACGCGCCACGCGCCGCCCGGCCCGCCGCGCCGCACGACACGTACCCGCTGGGCCTGCGGGTCGGCGGCCGTCTCGTCATCGTCGTGGGTGGCGGCCCCGTGGCGCTGCGGCGCGTGCGCGGCCTGCTCGCCGCCGGGGCGCGCGTGCGCGTGATCGCGCCCGACGTCGTCCCCGAGCTCGCCTCGCTCGTCTCCGCGGGCGCGATCGAGCGGATCACCCGCGGTTACTGCGACGGCGACCTCGACGGCGCGTGGCTGGTGCACACCGCGACCGGCGACCCCGACGTCGACGCCCGCGTCGCCGGCGACGCCGAGCTGCTGCGGACGTTCTGCGTCACCGCGGGGGACGCCGGGCTCGGCTCGGCCTGGGTGCCCGCCGTGGCCCGTACCCCCGTGACGGACGCCGCCGGGCGGCCCGCCGGCGACCTCGCCGTCGCGGTCACCGCCGGTCGCGACCCGCGCCGCGCCGTGCGGGTGCGCGACGCCGTCGTGGCCGGGCTCGACGACGGCAGCCTGCCGCTGCGCGCCGTGCGCTCCGCCGACCCCGCCGGTGGGCCCGGCGGCGGTTCGCGCATCGGGCGCGTCGCCCTCGTCGGCGGCGGGCCCGGGGACGCGGGCCTCGTCACCGTGCGCGGTCGGCGCCTGCTCGCCGCGGCGCACGTCGTCGTCGTCGACCGCCTGGCCCCCCGGTCCCTGCTGACCGGGCTGGCCGACGACGTCGAGGTGGTCGACGTCGGCAAGACGTCCGGGCACCATCCGGTGCCGCAGGAGGAGATCACCGCGCTGCTGGTGCGGCACGCGCTCGCCGGGCGCGACGTGGTGCGCCTCAAGGGCGGCGACCCGTACGTCTTCGGCCGCGGCGGCGAGGAGCTCGACGCCTGCCGCGCCGCCGGGATCGAGGTGGAGGTCGTGCCCGGCGTGACGTCCGCCGTCTCCGTGCCGGCGGCGGCCGGCATCCCGGTCACCCACCGCGGGCTCGCCCGCGGCTTCAGCGTGCTCACCGCGCACGACGACGTCGGTCAGGTGCCCGGCGGCACCGACCACACGCTCGTGCTGCTCATGGGCGTCACCCGGCTCGCGGACACCGCCCGCGCGCTCGTCGCGGCGGGCCGCCCGGCCGACACGCCCGTCGCCGTCGTGGAGGACGGGTTCGGCGCCCGCCAGCGCACCACCGTCGGCACGCTCGCCGACATCGCCGACCGGGCGCGCGCCGTGGGCGTGCGGGCCCCGGCCGTGACCGTCGTGGGCGACGTCGTGCGGCGCAGCCCGGCGTGGACCGGGCCCACGTCCGCGCACAGCTCCGTTCACAGCATCGTGACCGGGGCCGTGAGGTCGTCGTGACGACGGTTCACACGGACGAAACGGCGCGGGACGAGGCCCGTCCTAGGGTTGCCGGCATGACCGCTCCCGCGCTCCTCGCCGTCTCGCACGGGACGGCGTCCGCCACCGGCGCGGGCGCCGTCGCGACCCTGGTCGAGGCGGTGGCCGCCCGCCTGCCCGACGTTCCCGTGCACGCGGGCTTCGTCGACGTGCAGCAGCCGGACGTCCCGACCTGCCTGGCGGGGCTGCGGGACCTCGACGCGCCGACGGTCGTGGTGCCGCTGCTGCTGTCGGCGGGCTACCACGTGCACGTCGACCTGCGCGAGGACGTCGACGCCGCCGTCGCGCACGGCGACGTCGTGGCGCTCGGCGGGGCGCTCGGGCCCGACGACCGCCTGGTCGACGTGCTCGAGCAGCGCCTCGCCGAGGCGGGCGTGCGCGACGACGACACCGTCGTCCTGGCCGCCGCCGGGTCGAGCGACGCCCGAGCCGTCGCCGACTGCGAGACCACCGCCGCCCGCCTGGCCGGACGCCTGGGACGTCCCGTCGCCGTCGGGTACATCGCGAACGCCACCCCGCGCGTGCACGAGGTCGTGGACACGGCCCGGGCCGAGCAGCCGGGCCGTCGCGTCGTCGTCGCGTCGTACCTGCTCGCGCCGGGCTTCTTCGCGGACCTCGCCGCCCGGGCGGGCGGGGACGTCACCGCCGCGCCGCTCCTGGTCGCCGACGAGGAGGCGCCCGCGGGCCTGGTGGACGTCGTCGTCGAGCGCTACGGCGCCGCTGTCCGAGCCGGCCTCGTCACAGCAGCCGGCGGGCCGCGGCCCACCGCGTGAGCTCGTAGCGGCTGGACAGCTGGAGCTTGCGCAGCACGGCCGACACGTGCGTCTCGACCGTCTTGATGGAGATGAACAGCTCGCTCGCCACCTCGCGGTAGGAGTAGCCACGCGCGATGAGCCGCATGACCTCCTGCTCCCGCTTGGACAGGCGGTCCAGCTCGTCGTCCGCGACGGCCACGTCGCCGGCCGCCGTGCCGAACGCGTCCAGGACGAAGCCCGCGAGCCGGGGCGAGAAGACCGCGTCGCCACCCGCCACGCGCACGACGGCGCCGGACAGGTCCGACGCCGAGATGTTCTTCGTGACGTAGCCGCGCGCCCCGGCGCGGATGACGGCCACCACGTCCTCGGCCGCGTCCGACACGGACAGCGCGAGGAACTTCGTCTCGCTCAGCAGGTCCGCGCAGCGCCGCACCACCTCCGCCCCGCCGCCGCCGTTGCCCCCCGGCAGGTGCACGTCGAGCAGCACGACGGGCGGGCGGTGCTCGTGCACGACGGCGACCGCCTGGTCGACGTCCGCCGCCTCGCCCACCACCAGTACCCGACTGTCCAGGCTGGCGCGCACGCCGGTGCGGAACATGTGGTGGTCGTCGACGAGCACGACGGGGACCGGCCCCGTCGGCTGCGGCGTCGCGTCGCTGGGAGTGGTCACGTGCGTGCTCCTTCGTCGGCGGTCGTGCTCGGCTCGTTCTCGTCGGTGCGCGCGTCGGTGCGCTCGTCGGTGGGCTGGTCGGCGGCCGCAGGAGCCGCCGCCGGGGCGGCGGCGCCGTCGCGCGGCATCCGCAGCCGCACCTCGGTGCCCCAGCCGGGGCGGCTGGTCACGTCGGCGGTGCCGCCGCGCCGGTGCACCCGGCCCAGGATGGACTCCCGGACGCCGAACCGGTCGGGCGCGATGTCGTCCATCTCGAACCCGTCGCCGCGGTCGCGGACGAACACCTCCACGGCGACGTCGGTCACCTCGAGGTAGACCGTCACCGGCGGGCGGCCGTGCACGACCGCGTTCACGAGCGCCTCGCGCGACGCCTGCAGCAGGGCCGAGGTCTCCTCCGTGGGCACGCAGTCGCCCACCATGACCGACTCGACCTCGACGGCCCGGCCGTCCTCGACCTCCGCCACGAGGGCGCGCAGCTCGGCCGCGAGCGACGTGCCCGGGGCCGTGCGGTCGGTGTACAGCCACTCGCGCAGCTCGCGCTCCTGGGCGCGTGCCATGCGGGCCACCGCCTCCGGGTCGTCCGCGCGCGAGCGGATCAGTGCGAGGGTCTGCAGCACGGAGTCGTGCAGGTGCGCGGCGATGTCGGCCCGCTCGGCCTCGCGCGCGCGGGCGGCGCGCTCGTCGCCCAGCTCGCGCACCAGCCGCAGCCACCAGGGGGCCAGCATGAGCGCCGCCCCCGCGAGGACCGCGAGCGACGCCACGGCGGCCTGCAGCAGCACCGGCACGGGGGCGTCCTGGCCGATGAGCAGCAGCACGCCCACCATGACGAGGACGACGCCGCCCACCAGCCGCAGCACGAGCGTCGAGCGTCGGGTGCCGGAGCCGCCGTCCCCGAGGCGACCGCGCTGCGCGGCGTCGAGCTGGCTCCACGCGAGCGCCAGGCCGCCGACGGCGACGAGCGCCGGCAGCACCCACGACGCCCCGACGTCCCAGCCCGCGCGGATCGCGACCAGGACGAACGCGCCCGCGATGAGGGCCGCCCCGACGAGGACGTCGCGCACCGGCAGTGCCGAGACCGGCCCCCGCAGCCGCAGGCGCGGCGCGAGCCGCTGCAACGACGTGGGGGTGGAGTCCGCGGCCTGCCGCGGGTCGCCCGACGGCACGGTCACCCACCAGAACACGTAGGCCACCGCGCCCGCGCCCGCCACCAGGGTGAGCAGCAGGAAGGCGAGGCGCACCACCAGGACCGGGAGGCCCAGGTGGGCGGCGAGGCCCGCGGCGACGCCGGCGAGCACCCGCCCCTGAGGGGGCCGGCGCAGCGGGAGGCGCGGGGGTCGCTCGGTGGTCATGCTCCCGATCCTGGCACGTCAGGGGCGCCCCGGGGCGCGCGATCCCGAGGTTTCAGGGTGGCCCGGCCCGCCGAATCAGGGTCGCGTCAGGGCAGCACCCGATGCCGCGGCGGCCGCGCGGTCGCCAGGATGGAGCCATGAGCACCGACGACCTCCCCCAGCCGCCCGGGCCGCAGCCCGGAGCAGGCGGCGCCCCCGCCGCCGGCGGCACGCCGCCGCGCCGCACCGGCGACGGCTTCTTCGACTCCATCCGCCGCATCGGCCTGATCCGGTCCGACGACCGGTGGGTCGGCGGCGTCGCGGGCGGCGTGGCCGACCGGTTCGGGCTGGACCCGCTGCTGGTGCGCGGCCTGCTGATCCTCAGCTTCTTCCTCACCGGCGCGGGCATCGTCATCTACGCGGTCGCGTGGGCGCTGCTGCCGGAGCGGGACGGCCGCATCCACCTGCAGCAGGCATTCCGTGGCGACTTCGACGTCGCGCTGCTCGGGGCGGTCGTCGCGCTCATCGTCGGCTTCGCGTGGAACAACGGCCTCGGGTGGTGGGGCTTCGGGATCGAGTGGATCGGCGGCCTCCTGTGGATCGCCGTCTGGGTCGGGATCGTCTGGCTGGTCGTCAAGCTGATCCGCGACCGCCGGCCGCGCAACGGCGGCCCCGGCGCCCCGCCCGCGCCCCCGTACCCCGCGGCGCCCCCGTACCCCGCCGCGCCCGCGCCGAGCACGACGGACGACCCCGCCACGAGCGGCCCCTCGTCCACGGGCTCCTTCGTCCCGGCACCGCCGGCCCCGTACCTGACGTCGCCCTCCACGACGCAGCCCCCGGCCGACCCGTCGGCCCCCACGAGCGCCTCGACCCACTCGAGCACCCCGGGCCCCTCGGGTTCCTGGGCCACGGCGCCCGCCGCGCCGTCGTCCGGAACCTGGGCCGCCGCGCCCGCGCCGGCCGCTCCCCCGGCGGCACCGGTCGTCGCGCCGCGTCCGCCGCGCCCGCCGCGGCCCCCGCGCCGCGGCCCCGGCGCCGCCGCGGTCGGGATCGTCCTCGGGCTCGTGCTGCTCGCGGGAGCGCTGCTCCTCGTGGCCGACCGCACCGGGAACCTCGACCTGCCCCTCGGCCCCACGTGGCTGGGCGCGTCGATCGTGGTCCTCGGGCTCGGGCTGGTCGTGACGGGCCTGCGCGGCCGGCGCGGCGGCGGCCTGACGTTCTTCGCGATCCTCGCGCTGATCGCCGGCGTCATCACCTGGCCGTTCGCCGGGGACCGCGTCTCCTGGGAGTTCTGGGACGACGGCCCGCAGCAGTCCGGCGCCGCGGCGGTCGTCAGCGACGGCACCCTGCACCCGACGACGACCGCCGAGGCGGAGGAGGGCGTGCACGTGCGGTTCGGCGACGCCACGGTCGACCTCACCGACCTCGACCTGACGGACGTCCCGCTGGGCGACCCCGTTGTCGTCCCCGTCACGATCTCCGCCGGCAACGCGACCGTCCTGATCCCCGACGGCCAGGCCGTGGAGGCCGACGTCGAGGTCATCGCGGGCAACGCCGAGTGGCGCGTGGACGGCCAGGGCCGCTCCGTCAACACCTACACCAACGGTCCCGTGCGGTTCACGACCGAGGAAGCGCGCGAGGCTGACGGCGCCCGCCTGCTGCTCGACGTCGGCGTGCGCGCCGGCAACCTGACCATCGAGGAGTCCCGATGAGCGACGACAAGCCCACCACGCCCGGCCCCGAGCCGGACGAGACCCAGGCCCTGCCGGCCCCCGACGAGACGCAGGCGCTGCCCGCGGCCGACGAGACGCAGGCACTGCCCGCGGCCGACGAGACCCGGGCGCTCCCGGCAGCCGACGAGACGCAGGCCTCCGCCGGCTCGGGCGACACCCGCGCGTTCCCCGTGGCGGGGCCGGACGACCCGCTGTCGATCTTCGACCGGCCGGAGCGCCCGGCGGAACCGGCGTCCACCGAGCACGCGGCCACGCAGGCCGCGGGCTCCGCGCCCGCGACACCGTCCCCCGGTTACGGCGCCACCCTGCCCGAGCCGGCGTCGGCGGAGTGGGCCTCGTCCGCGCCTGCCTCGGCGGAGTGGGCACAGTCCGAGCCGGCCGAGCCGGCGCCCGCGGCCCCGGTGACCGCGCCCGTGGACGAGCCGCACGCCAGCACCGGCCCGCGGTCCAGCACGATCGTGTGGGGCTTCCTTGTCGTCGCCTTCGGCGTGGGTCTCGTGGCCAACGCCGCGGGCGCGCACATCGACATCGAGCTGGCCGCCATCGTGCTCCTCGCCGCGGCAGGCGCCCTGCTGGTGATCGGCTCGGTGGTCAGCGCGGTACGCCGACGGCGCCGCGCGACGACCGTCCGCTGACGCGCACGACGACGCGGCGGTGACCCGAGGGGTCACCGC
>NZ_JBHTVC010000057.1:0-31351 GCF_042793275.1 Isoptericola sp. NPDC056578 | reverse complement strand
CTCCTGACCCGACGACGGCCGGGGCGCGCGGGCCAGCCCGCGCGCCCCGGCCGTCGTGCTGGGCACGATGGGCAGCACGACCGGTCGAGCGGACGACGGGCCGACCACGGGCGACGACGAGCGAGCGCAGACCAGTGAGGACGAACAGGTGAGCGACAACCAGGCCGGACCGGCCCCCGGGACGCCGGCGATCGAGCTGCGCGGGGTGTCGAAGACGTTCGGCGAGGGCGACCGAGCAGTGCACGCCGTCGACGACGTGTCCCTCACGGTGCGCGCGGGCGAGATCTTCGGCGTCATCGGCTACTCCGGCGCGGGCAAGTCCACGCTGGTGCGCCTCGTCAACGCGCTGGAGACCGTCACGTCGGGCTCGGTGCTCGTCGAGGGCACGGACCTCACCGGCCTGCCGGAGCGCAAGGTCCGCGGGATCCGCGCGCGGATCGGCATGATCTTCCAGCAGTTCAACCTGCTGAGCTCGCGCACCGTCGCGGGCAACGTCGCCTACCCGCTCAAGGTGGCGCGCTGGCCGAAGGAGAAGCGCGCGGCCCGGGTGGCCGAGCTGCTCGAGTTCGTGGGGCTCTCCGACAAGGCGCGGGCGTACCCGCGTCAGCTCTCCGGCGGGCAGAAGCAGCGCGTGGGCATCGCCCGCGCCCTGGCGACGTCGCCCACCATCCTGCTCGCCGACGAGGCGACGTCCGCCCTCGACCCCGAGACCACCCGCGACGTGCTGGCGCTGCTGCGCCGCGTCAACGCGGAGCTCGGCCTCACCATCGTCGTCATCACCCACGAGATGGACGTCGTGCGTTCCCTGTGCGACCGCGTCGCCGTCATGGAGCACGGCAAGGTGGTCGAGGTCGGCGACGTGTACGACGTCTTCTCCGCGCCCAGCGCCGACGCCGCCCAGCGGTTCGTCGGCACGTCCATGCACGACCGGCCCTCGCCCGACGCGCTCGCCCGCCTGCGCGAGCGCCACCCCGGGCGGCTCGTCACCGTCGGCGTGCGGGAGGGCGCGAGCTCCGGCACCGAGCTGTTCCGCCTGCTGCGCGAGCACGAGGTGGACGGCGCCGTCGTCTTCGGCGGCATCAGCGAGGTCGGCCAGCGGCCGTTCGGCTCGCTCACCGTCGAGCTCGTCGCGCCCGACGACCGCATCGCGGCGCTCCTCGCCGCGCTGCGCGAGCGGGCCGACGTCGTGGACCTGGGCACGGCCGAGCACCCGGTCGACGACCCGCGGGCGATCCGGGCCGACCGCGGTCCACAGGGCGGCACACCTGCGCCGGACGAGGATGACGAGCTCGGCGACCCGTACCGCGAGGCGCGTGACGCGATCACCCGCCACGGCTTCTTCGGCAACCTGGGAGGTCGCTCATGAACCGCGACTGGTCCACCCTGTGGCCGCTGCTGTGGGAGGCGTTCGGCCAGACCCTGCAGATGGTCACGATCGCGCTGCTCACCGGCGGCATCGCCGGCCTGGCGCTGGGGCTCGCGCTCTACGTGACCCGGCCGGGCAACCTGCTGGCCAACAAGGCCGTGTTCGGCATCCTCAACGTGATCGTCAACATCGTCCGCCCGATCCCGTTCATCATCTTCGTGACGCTGCTCGGGCCCGTGACGCTGCAGGTCGTGGGCACGACGCTCGGCACCGAGGCGTTCATCTTCCCGTTGTCGGTCATGACGGCGTTCGGCACGTCGCGGATCGTGGAGCAGAACCTCGTCGGCATCGACCCCGGCGTGGTGGAGGCGGCCCGCGCGATGGGGGCGTCGTCGTGGCGCATCATCACCACGGTGCTGGTCCCCGAGGCCCTCGCCCCGCTGATCCTCGGCTACACGTTCCTGTTCATCGCGGTGCTCGACATGTCGGCGATCGCCGGCCTCATCGGCGGTGGCGGGCTCGGTGACTTCGCCCTGCGGTACGGCTACCAGCGCTACAACTGGATGGTCGTGCTGGTCACCGTCGCCGTGATCATCGTCATCGTGCAGGTCGTGCAGTGGGTGGGGAACCGCCTGGCGCGCAAGGTGCTGCACCGCTGACGGCCTCGACGTAGTACCTGGTGACGGTTCACCGGCCTGAATTGTCACCAGGTGCTACGTCGGCGAGCACGCGCGGACCGGGCTGCGCAGCGGCCTCGTCGGTGTCGGCTGCGGCGTCTAGGGTTGGCCGGGTGACGACAGCCCTGTACCGCCGCTACCGGCCCGAGACGTTCGCCGAGGTGATCGGCCAGGAGCACGTCACCGCACCGCTCATGCAGGCCCTGCGCAGCGGGCGCGTCAACCACGCCTACCTCTTCTCCGGCCCGCGCGGCTGCGGCAAGACGACGTCCGCCCGCATCCTCGCGCGGACGCTCAACTGCGCGCGCAACACCCCGGAGACCCCGCTCGACACCCCGTGTGGCGAGTGCCCGTCGTGCGTCGAGCTGGCGCGCGGCGGCCCCGGCTCGCTCGACGTCGTCGAGATCGACGCGGCCAGCCACAACGGCGTCGACGACGCCCGCGACCTGCGCGAGCGCGCCACGTTCGCGCCCGCCCGCGACCGGTACAAGATCTTCATCCTCGACGAGGCGCACATGGTGACGCCGCAGGGCTTCAACGCCCTGCTCAAGATCGTCGAGGAGCCGCCGCCGCACGTGAAGTTCGTCTTCGCGACGACGGAGCCCGACAAGGTGATCGGCACCATCCGGTCGCGCACCCACCACTACCCGTTCCGGCTCGTGCCGCCGGACGTGCTGGGCCCCTATCTCGAGCAGCTCACCGCGGCCGAGGGGATCGAGCTGGGCGGAGGCGTCGTGCCGCTCGTGACCCGCGCGGGCGGCGGCTCCGTGCGTGACAGCCTCTCCGTGCTGGACCAGCTCATCGCGGGCGCGACCGGCGGGGTCGTCGCGTACGACACCGCCGTCGGCCTCCTCGGGTTCACGCACGCCACCCTGCTCGACGACGTCGTCGACGCGCTCGCCGCCAGTGACGGCGCGTCGATCTTCCGCGTCGTCGACCAGGTGATCGCCACCGGGCACGAGCCGCGGCGGTTCGTCGAGGACGTACTGGAGCGGCTGCGCGACCTCATCGTCATCGCCGTCTCCGGCGACGCGGCCGAGGCCGTGCTGCGGGGGCTGCCCGCCGACCAGCTCGAGCGGATGCGCGCGCAGGCCGGACGTCTCGGCGTGTCCGAGCTGTCGCGGGCGGCCGACCTCGTCAACGCCGCGCTCACCGAGATGACGGGCGCCACCTCGCCCCGGCTGCACCTCGAGCTGCTCTGCGCGCGCCTGCTGCTGCCCGGCGCCGACGACGGCGTGGAGGGTCTCGCCGCGCGCATCGACCGCCTCGAGCGGGGCAGGATCGCGGCCGGTCCGGCCGCTCCGGCAGGTCCGCCCGCTCACGGTGACGCCGCACCGACTCCCGCTCCGCCGGTGTCCGAGGGCGGGGGAGGAGGGCTGAGCGGGGCCGCCGCTGCCCGGGCCGCCCTGCAGGCGAGCCGGCGTCCGGTCGCCGAGCCCGAGAGCGCCGGCGAGCCCGAGCCCGCGGTGGCCGAGCCGGTCGGGGACACCTCGCCCGTCGAGCCTGAGCCTGCGGTGGTCGAGCCGGTCGATGCCGCGCCGTCCGCGGAGCCCGAGCCTGCGGTGGTCGAGCCGGTCGAGCCGGTCGATGCCGCGCCGTCCGCGGAGCCTGAGCCTGCGGTGGTCGAGCCGGTCGAGGCCGCGCCGTCCGCGGAGCCCGAGCCTGCGGTGGTCGAGCCCGTCGAGGCCGCCCCGGCGGTTCAGCCGGAGCCGGAGCCGGAGTCCGCGCCGTCCGCTCCCGCCAGCGCCGTGACCACCGAGGTGGTCCGACGCCGGTGGCGCGAGGTCCTGGGCGCCATCCAGAGCCCGCAGGCCGCCGCGTTCCTCGGCGAGAACGCCCAGGTGCTGACCCTCGAGCGTGACGTGCTGCGCCTCGGGTTCGCGCCGGCCGTCGTCGGGCTGGCGCGTCGCGGGCGTCCGGAGACCATCTCGGACGCCGTCTACCAGGCGCTCGGTGTCGCAGTGCAGGTCGAGATCGTCGAGAACGAGGCCGGCGCGCGTCCTCGGGAGGCCGGCAGCTCTCCTGCGCCGTCGGACCCGGGCAGCGACGCCGCTGAGGAGCCCGACGACTCCGAGCGGTCCGACGACGCCGCATGGCCCGACGTCCCGCCGCCCGGCGAGGGGCGTTCCGGCGGTGGGGGAGGCGGTGCCACCGGCGGCGGGGAAGCCGGCGCCCGCCCCTCCGCCGCCACCGTCGCGGCGAGCGAGCCGCGCCCGGACACCGCCGTCGCGGTCGTCGAGCCGCCCGCTCGTCGTGCGCCGCAGGACGCCCCGCAGCGGTCTCCGCAGCCTCAGCAGCAGGCGAGGCAGGTCGCCTCGGTCGACGAGGCGGATGCCGCCTGGCTCGCCGGCGTCTCCTTGCACGAGCCCCCGCCCGACGACGAGCCCGAGCCGCCGCTCGACGAGCCCGCCGTGGCCCGGGTCGGCCGGCCCGTCGCGTCGCCGCGGCCCCAGCCCGACGTGCCGGCGAGCGCGCCGGCCGCGAGCACGCCCGCCCCGTCCGGCCCGGCAGTGTCCGCCCCGGCGGCCCCGCCTGCGCGCGAGACCCCGCGGCAGGCCGCCGAGCGCCGGGTGCGCGAGGCGCAGCAGTCGGAGGGCCGGTCGTCCTGGGCGCCCGCGTCCGGCGGGAACCCCGCGGACGACGAGCCCTCCGCCGACGACCCCGACATCACGTCCGCCGGGCTGGTCGGCGTGCAGCTCGTGGTGCAGGTGCTGGACGGCAAGGTCATCGAGGAGATTGCGGAGCAGCCCTGACATGACCGGTCACACCCCCGCCGACAGCACGGAGCACGCCCGCACGGGCGTCACCACCCTGCACATCGTCGCCGCCGTCATCGTGCGCGAGGACGGCCGCGCGCTGCTCGTGCGCAAGCACGGCACCACGGCGTTCATGCAGGTGGGCGGCAAGATCGAGCCGGGCGAGGAGCCTGTCGCCGCGCTCGTGCGCGAGTGCGCGGAGGAGATCGGGCTGGTCGTCGACCCGGCCGCCGCCCGCCTGCTCGGGCGCCGCGCCGCCGTCGCGGCCAACGAGCCGGACCACGTGGTCGACGCGCACGTCTTCGAGGTGGCCCTGCCCGCCGGGTTCGACGTCGAGACGCGCGCCGAGCTCGCCGAGCACGTCTGGGTCGACCCGGCCGAACCGGCCGCGCCGCACCCGCTCGCGCCGCTGTCCGCCGACCTCATGGCCGACGTCGCCGCCCGATGACCGGTCGACCGCGCCGCGGGGCCGTCCACCACGTCGAGCTGTGGGTGCCCGACCTGGCGCGCGCCGAGCGCTCCTGGGGCTGGCTCCTCGGCGAGCTCGGCTACCGGACGCACCAGGCGTGGGAGCACGGGCGGTCGTGGCTGCTCGACGACGGCTACGTCGTCGTCGAGCAGAGCCCCGCCCTGTCGGCCCCCGCCCACGACCGTCGGCGGCCGGGCCTGAACCACCTGGCCCTGCACGCGGGCTCGCGCGCGCAGGTCGACGCGCTCGTCGCTGCCGCGCCCGCGCACGGGTGGTCGCTGCTCTTCGCCGATCGGCACCCGTTCGCCGGCGGCCCCGACCACTATGCCGCCTACCTCGAGGACGCGGACGGCTTCGAGGCCGAGCTCGTCGCGGGCTGACCGCCCGTCCCGGTGCTACCTCGCGGTCGCTCGGACTACCTCGCGGCCGCTCGGACTACCTCGGCAGGGTGGCGCGCAGGTCGTCGAGCCAGCCGGCGAGGTTGGCCACGGAGTCGGGCATGAACGGCACGTCGTCGATCATCCGCAGCAGGCGGGCGGGCGGCACCCACGCGCCCCAGGCGACCTCCTCCGGCTGCCAGGTCACGGGCCCGTCGTAGGTGCACTCGTAGAGGAACTCGCGCATCCGGGTGCGGTCGTCGGCGTAGTCGGCGACGCCGAGCGGCACCAGCTCCACCCCGGTCACGCCGAGCTCCTCGGCCAGCTCGCGGCGCGCGGAGTCGGTCGGGTCCTCGCCGGCGCGCAGCACGCCGCCCGCGCAGAAGTCGTACCGGCCGGGATACAGGTCCTTCGTATCGGTGCGGCGGTGCACGTAGACGTCACCGGCCCGGTTGCGCACCACGACGGCGGTGGCCGCGTGCCGCAGGTTCTCCGCCCGCACCCGCGACCGCGGCGCCGTGCCGCACGGGCGCCCCGACTCGTCGTACAGCGCCACGACCTCGGATCCCGCGACCTCGCCCATGCGAGCATCCTGCCGCAGACGACCTCAGGGGAGGGGCGGGACGTCGTCGTGGTCGAGCGGCGACCCGAAGATCCGCGCGGCGCGCTTGATCACCTCGAGCCCGTCCGTCACCTCGACCGCGGCGACGCCAGGGATGCTGCCGACGTCGCTCGTGAGGAACCGGTAGAGGGCCTCATCGTCGGCCACGGCGATCTCGCCGCACAGGTTGTGCTGCCCGGTCGTGGCGGCGACGCTCAGGACGTCGGGATGGGCGGCGAGCGTGCGTCCCGCGACCTCCAGCCGGGACGGCAGCACCCGGAGCCAGACAAGGGCTACCACGGGCCGCCCCACGAGCGCGGGGTCCACGACCGCGCGCACCCGCAGCGGACCGCGGCGCATGAGCGCCTCCACCCGCCGGCCGGCGGTGGCGGGCGCGACGGCGGCGCGCTCGCCGAGCTCGCGCCAGCTCAGCCGGCCGTCCGCCACGAGGGCGTCCACGAGCCGGGCGTCGACCTCGTCGAGGGACACGCCGCGCGGTTCCCGCCCCTCGTCCCAGGCGTCCCAGCGCCCGGTCCGCAGCCGGGCCGTCTCCTGCGGGGCGAGGATCCCCGCGGTCCACCCGTGCGGGGTGGCGAAGCGCCGCAGCACGCGGAGCGCGTCGCCCGTCACCACGCCGGTCATCGACCGCAGCCGGTGGTGGGTCACGCCCAGCAGCTCGCGGGCGTTGCGCACCGCGACCTGTGCCGCGCAGTCGAGCTCGCCGCCGGTGACCGCCACGTACCCGGCCTCGTCCCACGACGCGATCTGGCGCGCCACGTCGCGGCTGTGGCCGGGCGCGCAGCGCACCCGCAACCACACGGTGAGGCCCGCCCGGGCCCACTCCCGGTCGAGCACCCCCGTGACGCGCACGTCGCCCCGGGCGAGGAGCGCCGCCAGCCGGCGCGACGCGGTCGGCGAGGTGACACCGGCCGCCGTCGCGAGGGCCGCGACCGTCGCGCGTGGGTGGGCGAGCAGCGCGCCGACGATCCGTCGGTCGGGCCCCGTCAGGGCGGGCGATCCGTGCACGGGGTCCCTCGAGACGGAGGTTCCGTTCGTCATCGCCCGGATTCTTGCAGCCGCGCGTGCCCCCGGCGAGTCTCGTGACGCATCAGCGGCGACGAGGGTGAGGAGCAGGGCGTGCGACCAGTGACGATCGCCGTCGTCGGGGCGGGGCACCGTGGCGCCGAGGCGTACGCGGACTACTGCCTGCGGCATCCCGACGAGGTGCAGGTCGTGGCGGTCGCCGAGCCCGATGACGGCCGTCGTGCCGCCCTCGTCGCCGCGCACGGGATCGCGGCGGACCGGGCCTACTCGGGGTGGGAGGACCTGCTGGCGGCGGACAGGATCGCGGACGCGGTGGTCGTGGCCACCCCGGACCGGCTGCGCACCGGGCCCCTGCTGGCCGCAGCCCGGCGGGGGTACGCCATCCTCGTGGAGAAGCCGGTGGCCACCTCCCCCGCCGAGCTGGAGGAGATCGTGCGGGCGGTGGGCGAGGCGGACGTCCCGGTCGGGGTGGCGCACGTGCTGCGCTACACGGCGTTCTTCCGGCACCTCAAGGAGCTGCTCGACGAGGGCGCGGTCGGTCGCGTCGTGCACCTGGAGCAGACCGAGGACCCGGGGTACTGGCACTTCGTGCACTCGTACGTGCGGGGAAGCTGGCGGCGCGCGGACACCTCGAGCCCGCTCCTGCTGGCCAAGGCGTGCCACGACCTCGACGTGATCACCTGGCTCCTCGGGGCCGAGCCGGCCACCGTGTACTCCACGGGGGCACTCACGCAGTTCCGCGCGGAGAACGCGCCGGAGGGCGCCCCGGAGCGTTGCACGGACGGCTGCCCGGCGGCCGACGCCTGCCCGTTCCACGCCCCCCGGTTCTACGTGGAACGCCTGCGCGACCACCACGCCTGGCCGGTCACGGCGATCACCGGGGACACGTCCGCGGAGGGCCGGCTGCGCGCGCTACGGGAGGGCCCGTACGGCCGCTGCGTCTACCGCTGCGACAACGACGCGGTGGACCACCAGGTGGTGGCACTGACCTACGCCGCAGGGGTCACGGCCACGCTGCGGGTGGGCGCGTTCACGGAGGCGAACACCCGCACGGTGCGCATCCTCGGGTCGCACGGCGAGATCGAGGGTCGCCTCGACACCGGGGAGGTCACGCTGCGCCGCTTCCTGCCGCGCCGGGGCGCGGAGCTCGGAGGGGCGCCCCGGTGGGACCGCGACGCCGAGGGCCGGTCCGGGCTCCCGGACGACGACGTCGTGACCGTCGTCACCGCGCCCGTGGACGACGTCGACCTGCTCGTCGAGCCGGGGCGCCGCGAGTCCGACGGTCACGCCGGCGGGGACGACGGGCTGATGCGCGAGTTCGTCGCCACGGTGCGCGACCGGCGGGTGCGACCGGGGGTGCGGGTGCCGACCCACCTCGCCGACGCCGCCGTCAGCCACCGGATCGCGTTCGCCGCGGAGCGCTCGCGCAGCACGGGGGAGGTGGTGCACCTGTGACCGGGGACGTGACCCGCGACGCGGCCGGCGTCCGGCGGCTCGTGGAGCGTGCGACGGGCCGTCCGGCACGGGACGTGCGGCTCGACGTCGACCCGGGACTGGGGGAGGGGACGTTCCGGTACTCCGCCGCGGGCGGGACGCTCGAGGTGAGCGCGGGGGACGTCGCGACGCTGGGCGTGGGCTTCGCCCGCTACCTCGCCGACGTCGTGGGGCTCCAGGTCACCTGGGACGACCCTGTCGCGGCACGCGAGCGCCCCGACCGCTGGCCCGACGCCGCCCCCACCACGTGCCGCACCGACGCTGCGGTGCGGTACTACCTCAACGTCGTCACCACCGGGTACTCGGCGCCGTTCTGGGGCTGGGAGCGCTGGGAGCGCGAGGTCGACTGGATGGCGCTGCACGGCGTCACCGCGCCGCTGCTCACCCTCGGGCACGAGGCGGTGCTGCACGCGGCGTTCGTCGACGCCGGGGCGACGCCCGAGCAGTCGCGGGAGTGGCTCGGCGGCGCCGCCTACCTGCCGTGGACCTTCATGGGCAGCCTCAGCGGGTTCGGCGGGCCGTTGCCCCGGCGGTGGTTCGAGCGGCGTGCCGCCCTGGCACGGCGGGTCGCGGCACGGATGCGGGAGCTCGGGATGCGGCCGGTGCTGCCGGCCTTCGGCGGGCACGTGCCGGACGCGCTCGCCCCCGCCGGCGCGCGCCGCACCCGGTGGCAGAGGTTCACGACGCCGCTCCTGGAGCCGGGCTCGGCCGAGCTGGGGGAGCTGGCCGGGAGCGTGCGACGCCACCAGCAGGCCATGGTCGGCACCGACCACCTCTACTCCGCCGACCCGCTCATCGAGTCCGAGCCGCCCTCGGCCGACCCGGACTACCTCCGGGAGCTGGGCCGCTCGCTGTGGGAGGGCATCCGCGGTGCGGACCCGGCGGCCACGTGGGTCATGCAGGCCTGGCCGTTCCACTACCACCGGGCGTTCTGGACGCGGGAGCGCGTCGACGCCTTCCTCGAGGCGGTGCCGGGCGACCGCCTGCTGCTCCTCGACCTGTGGGCCGAGCACGCGCCCGTCTGGTCGGACGACCGGGAGATCGCCCGCCGGCCCTGGGTGTGGTGCACGGTCCACAACTTCGGCGCCCGGTTCTCCCTGCACGGCGACCTGCGGGGGCTGCTCGACGGGTACGGCGCCGCGCGTCGCTCGGCGCCCGTGACGCTGCGGGGGGTCGGCCTGGCGCCGGAGGCCATCGAGCACAACCCGGCCTTCTACGAGCTCGCCACCCGGCTGCCCTGGATCGAGGACCTCGACGGGTTCGACGTCGAGGGGTGGCTGGCGGGGTTCGTCGGGCGGCGCTACCGCCTCGCGGGGCACCCGCGCGTGCGCGACGCCGCGCAGGAGGCCTGGTGGGTGCTCGGCCGCACCGTGTACCGACCGGGCGCGACGCGGTCCGCGCCGTCCCCCGTCATCGCGCGGCCCGTCGACCTCGCCCCGCCGTTCGCGACCCAGCGGCGCGCCGGGGAGGCGCTCGACCCCGACCGGCCGCCGTCGGCGAACGTGGACGTCGACGCGGACAGGCACGTCCTGGGAGATCTGCCCGAGCTCGCCCGCGCGGCCGCGCTCCTCACGACCGTGGTCGAGGAGCTCGGGCCCCGCGGGCCCTGGGTGGAGGACCTGATCGACGTGACGACGCACGTCGCCGCGCAGCGGCTGCGCGCCCCGGTGCACCGCGCGGCCGCCGCGGCCGCCGCGGGCGACGCCGCCGCCGTCCGGGCGGAAGGCGAGACCGTGCTCGCGGCCCTCGACGACCTGGCGGCGCTCGCGGGCACCAGCGGGAGCCGGCTCGCGGGCCGCTGGGTCGAGGACGCCGCCCGGTGGGGCGACGACGCGGGCGAGCGCGCCGTCCTCGCGCGCGACGCCCGACGCATCGTGACGGTCTGGGGCCGCGACGACTCGGGCCTGCACGACTACTCGGGACGGCACTGGGCGGGCCTCGTGGACGGCCTGTACCGCCCGCGCTGGGCGGCGTGGTTCGCCGCGCTCGAGGCGGTCGCCGAGGGGGAGGACGCCGGGGCGGCCGTCGCACGGTTGCGGGCGGCCGTCGCCGACGCCGAGGAGACCTGGGTGGACGGCGACGTCCCGCTGCCGACCGCGCCGGGGGGCGACGTCGTCGTCGCCGCCGGCCGGCTCCTGGCGGCGCAGCAGGGAACGCACGACCGGACCGGCAGGGAGCCGGCGGAGCAGGAGGAGGCAACGAGATGACGACACCTAGGGTCATGCGCACCGCCCCGGCGTTCGCGGCGGCGGCGCTGCTGCTCGCGGCGTGCTCGGGCGGTGGTGGGGACGACGCCGCGGAGGAGGTCGACACCCTCACGTTCTGGACGGCGCAGACGACACCGGAGCGGGTCGCGGCGCAGGAGGAGATCGCGTCCCGGTTCACGGAGGAGACGGGCATCGACGTCGAGGTCGTGCCCCTCGCGGGCGCGGACCAGAACACGACGCTGCTGGCCAACGCGGCGTCAGGGGAGGTGCCGGACGTCATCCTGCACGGCTGGGAGCAGTCGCCGGCGTGGGTCGACCAGGGCATCCTCGACCAGGACGCCGCCGCCGAGCTCGTCGAGAGCCTCGGCCCGGACACGTTCGCCGACGGTGCCATGTCGATGGTCACGGTGGACGACCAGCCGTCCGGGGTCCCGATGGACGGCTGGGGCTACCTGCTGCTCTACCGCACCGACCAGTTCGAGAAGGCGGGCGTCGAGCCTCCGGAGTCGCTCGCCGACGTGGCCGACGCGGCCGAGGCGATGCGGGCGGCCGGCGACGGCGGCATCGCGCTCGGCACGCAGCCCGGCGACGCGTGGGCGGGGGAGACGCTCGAGGCGACGCTGCTGCCCAACGGGTGCCAGCTCGCGGAGGGCGGCACCGTGACGCTCGACTCGGACGCCTGCGTGGAGGGGCTCGAGCTCTACCAGCGCATGGCGGCGACGGCCGGCAAGGGCGAGCTCGACGTCGACGCCGCGCGCGCGTCGTACCTCGCGGGCGACTCGTCGATGGTGATGTTCTCCACGCACATCCTCGACGAGGTGGCGGGCTTCGACCCCAACAACCCGGTCACGTGCGACGAGTGCGCCGACGACCCGACGTACCTCTCCGCGAACACGGGCGTGGTGACCGGGCTGTTCGGCCCGAGCAACGACGACGCGGTCCAGTTCGGCAACGTGCTCCAGCTGTCGATCCCGGAGGGGGCGCAGACCGAGGCAGCGAAGCAGTACGTGGAGTTCCTCATGACGGAGGGCTACGCGGACTCCCTGGGCATGGCCACGGAGGGCCGGATCCCCACCCGGCTCGGCACCCCGGACAACCCCACCGAGTACGTGGACGCGTGGGCGACGCTGCCGTTCGGGGCCGACGGCGGGGACCGGTCGATCACGGACGTGTACGGGCAGGACGTGGCGAACGCGCTCGCGACGGGCGCGGAGCAGTACGTGCGCTGGGGCGCGGGCACGCCGGACGCGCTGCTGGCCTCCGTGACGATCCAGCAGCAGGTGGTGCCGCAGACCGTGGGCCCGCTGTTCTCGGACGGCGACCCCGCCCAGGTGGCGGACGACCTGCGGTCCGCCGTCGAGACGGTGCAGCAGGACCTCGAGTGACCCGCGTCGCCGCCCCGGTCCGGCGTCCTGCCCGGAGCACCCGCTCCCGGCAGGACGCCCGGGCGGGCGCCGCCCTGGTGACGCCGACGGTGCTGGTGGTCGCTGCCGTGGTGGTGCTGCCGTTCCTCGCAGTGGTGGTGCTCGCATTCCAGGACATCAAGCTCGCCCAGCTGCCGCACCTGACCCTCGCGGACCTCGAGCTCGACCCGGAGAACGTCGTCGGGCTGTTCACGTCGGCCGGGTTCTGGACGGCGCTGCGCACCACGGTGGTGCTCTCGGTGGCGACGGCGGTGCTGTCGGTCGCGGCCGGCGTCGCGATGGCCCTCGCGCTGCGGCGGCCGTTCCCGGCCCGGGCGGTGGTGCGGGCGCTGGTGCTCGTGCCGTACGTGCTGCCTGTCGTCGCGTCGATGCAGACGTGGCGCACCCTGCTGAACACCCAGTACGGCTGGGTGAACGCGGTGGGCACGAGCCTGCTCGGCTGGGACGAGCCGGTCGCCTTCCTCACCACGCCCGACACGACGGTGCTCGGCGTCACCGTCCCCGTGGCGCTGGTCAGCGTCATCGTGGTCATGGTCTGGCACACCTTCCCGCTGGCCTACCTGTTCGCGGCGGCGCGGCTGCACGCGGTGTCCGGCGACCTGGAGGAGGCCGCGGCGCTCGACGGCGCGGGACCGTGGCAGCGGATCCGTCACGTCGTCCTGCCGGAGCTGGCGGGGGTGGTCTCGATCCTCCTGCTGCTCCGCTTCATCTGGACGTTCCAGACCTTCAACGAGGTGTACCTGCTCACCGGGGGCGCGGCCGGGACCGAGGTGCTCGCGGTGCGGGTCTACAACGAGCTGGTCACCCGCTCGGACATCGGGGCGGCGTCTGGCGTCGGGGTGGCGATCACGGCGATCCTCGCCGTGTTCATCGCGCTCTACCTGGTGCTGCAGCGGCGGAGGGAGACGGAGTGAGGCAGGGTCCGGTCGAGGCGGCGGCGAGCCGTCGGAGGCGTCGACGGTCCGGGGGCGAGCGGGTCGCCGGGGCGGTGCGCGTCGTCGTGATCGCGGCGGGCACGCTGTTCGCGGCGTTCCCGCTGTTCTACGCGCTGGGGCTGTCGTTGCGCCCGTTCGCGGACGTCGCGGCGCACCCGGCCGTGCCGTGGCCCACGCAGGTGGACGTGACCCCGTACCTCACGGCGCTGCGACCCCTGGACGCCGGAGGCTTCGGGCTCGGGGGGTTCATGGTGAACTCGCTCGTGCTGGCGTCGTCCACCACGCTCGCCACCCTGCTGGTCTGCGTGCTCGGGGCCTACGCCGTGACCCGGCTGAGGTTCCCCGGGCGGGGCGTGGTGGGCGCGGTGTTCCTCGGGGTGTACATCCTCCCGGGGATCGCCCTGGCCGTGCCCCTGTACGTGCTGTTCAGCCGGCTGGGTCTGCGCGGGTCCATCGCGAGCCTCGTGCTCATCTACATGGCGAGCACGGTGCCGCTGGCCGTCTACATGCTGCGCAACTACTTCGCGTCCGTGCCGGCGTCGGTCGAGGAGGCCGGCGCGCTCGACGGGGCGAGCCGCCTGCAGGTGATCGGCCGCCTCGTGCTTCCCATGACGATGCCCGGCATCGCCGCCACCGGCCTGTACATCTTCATGATCGCGTGGAACGAGTACCTGTACGCCCTGCTCTTCCTCGTCGACGACCGGTCGCGGTGGACGGTGTCGCTGGGCGTGGCGCAGCTCGCGACGTTCGACGTGCCGGTCACGGTGCTCATGGCCGGGTCGATCGCGATCACCGTCCCCGTCGTCATCGGCTTCTTCGCCGCGCAGCGGGCGATGGTCAGCGGGCTCACGCTGGGGGCGGAGAAGGGCTGAGCCGTCGCGCGACCGGCGTCAGCCGCGCCGCAGCGCCTCCGACAGCACCCGGCCCTGGGCCCCGGCCGGCGGGTCGACGCCCAGCAGCGCGGCGATCGTCGGGGCCACGTCGACGTGCCGCGGGTCGCGCGGGTGCCGCCCGGGCAGGACGCCGGACCCGGCGAGCACGAGCGGCACCTCCAGCTCGGTGGTGGAGCCGTGCCGGCCCGCGGGCGCGGCGGGCGTGCTCCCGAACGACCAGCCCGGCTCCGGCTCGACGACGAGGTCGCCGTGGCGTGGGCTCATGCGCATCCGCCGCTGGTCGCGGTCGTCGTACACCGCCCGGACCTGGGGCAGCGCCTCGAGCGCGCGCCGGACGCGGCGCTCGGCCGCCGGGTCGTCCGCGGCGTCGCCCAGCAGCGTGAGGTCGGCGACACCGCCCACGACGATCGCGACGTCGGTGCCGGGGGCGGGCGACCTCCCGGCCGTGAGGACCTCGCCCGTGTAGCCGGCGTCGGCGATCGCGGCGAGGCCCTCCGCGGCGAACCCCTTGTCGAAGGTGGTCATGCCGTGGTCGCCGGTGACGACGAAGGTCGTGCGGCCGTAGATCCCCGCGTCCTTCGTGGCCTGGACCAGCCGGCCGAGCTGGGCGTCGAGCTCGGCGAGCGCGGCGGGGATGCCGGGGTGCTCGTCGCCGCCGGCGTGCCCGAGCGCGTCGAGCGCGTCGCAGTACACCGCGGTCAGGGCCGGCAACCCGTCGGCCCGGACCATCTCCCCGCCCGAGCTCACCGGCTCGCCGGCGAAGACCGCCACGGCGTCGTCGACGCGCCGGCTGCAGTCGCCACCCGGCTGGGTGTACAGGCCCTCGGGGTCGCCGTACGACACGCCATGGTCCTGCACGATGAACCACTGCGACGAGAAGACGGTGCCGCCGCCGGCGCGGACCGCCTCGGCGATCGTCGGCACCGCGAGGGCCCGCTGCTGCCCCTGGGCCGTGCCCGAGACGGGGTCGAACCAGTACGCGGAGTTGAGGTGCCGCTCCGGCCACGCCCCGGTGGCGACCGACGCCCACGACGGGTTCGTGATGGAGGTCATGACCCCGGTGGACGTCGTGACGGACCCGCGGCGCAGCAGCGCCTCGAGGTGCGGCATTGGCGCACGGCCCAGGTACTCGGCGTCGAACCCGTCGAGGGCGAGGAGCACCACGTGGTCGGCGCGCGCAGGGCCGTGCGCCGAGGTGACGGCGTCCGACGACGGTGGCGCGGACGACGCGGCGGCGGCCGGGACGACGACGGCGAGCGCGGACAGGGCGGCGACGGTGGCGCCGGCGAGAGGCCGGGCCCAGCGGTGGGTCACCCGACTGACGCTAGGGCGTGGTCGCCCGGGGCGCGCGTCCTGGGCGCAGAGTTCCCGGACCCGTCACCCGGGGGACATCAGCCCGTCACCGGGACGGCATGACAGATGTCACGGCCCGTCCGTGCGCTCCTCACGGAACCCGGTGACGGGCGGCACTACCTGCGACGACGCGCCGCCGCGAGGGTGGAGGCATGACTTCGGAACCCATCGTCCACGTCCGCGGGGCACGCCGCCGGTACGGCGCGTTCGAGGCCGTCCGCGGGGTCGACCTCGACGTCCACCGCGGGGAGCTCGTCGCCCTGCTCGGCACCAACGGGGCGGGCAAGACGTCGTTCGTCGAGCTCGTCGAGGGGCTCGCGCCCGCCTCCGGCGGCACGGTGCGGGTGCTCGGTCGCGACCCGTACCGGGAGCGGCGGCACGTCGTCCGCTCCCTCGGGATCATGCTGCAGAGCGCCGGGTTCTCCGGCGACCTCACCGTCGCGGAGACGGCGCGCACCTGGGCGGGCACCCTGTCGCGGCCGCGCCCGGTCGCCGACGTCCTCGGCGCCGTGGGGCTGGAGCACCGCGCGGACGTGCGTGTCGCCAGCCTCTCGGGCGGGGAGAAGCGCCGCCTGGACCTCGCGCTCGCCACGATGGGCGACCCCGAGCTCCTCTTCCTCGACGAGCCCACCACCGGCCTCGACCCGGAGAGCCGCCGCGCCACCTGGGCGCTGGTGCAGGGCATGCTCGACGCCGGCACCACGGTGCTGCTCACCACCCACTACCTGGAGGAGGCGGAGCAGCTCGCCGACCGCATCGCGATCATGCAGGCCGGCCGCGTGGTGCGGACGGGGTCGGTCGCCGACGTCGTCGCCGCGGAGCCCGCCCGCGTGGAGGCCGTGGTGCGCAACGACGGCGGCCGGGCCGTCGCGCCCGCCGTGGCGGACCTGCCCGCGCTGGCGGGCGTCGTCGGCGTCCCCGACGTCGACCGCACGGGCCGCCTGCGCCTGCGCACCACGCGCCTGCAGGACGACCTGCTCACCCTGCTCCAGTGGGCCGAGGCGCGGCGCCTGCGGCTGGACGACCTCGACGCCCGGGCGGCGTCGCTCGAGCAGGCGTTCCTCGCCCTCGACGACGGCGCCGACGCGCACCGCACGACCGACACGGAGGCAGCGGCATGACCACGACGACCACCACCCCGGCCCGCCGGCGGGCCGCGACGGGCACGGGCGGCGGCGGCCGCCGCGTCGCAGCCCTCGCCCGCGCGGAGCTGCGCCTGCTGGTGCGCAACCGCACCGCGCTGTTCAACGCGCTCGCCCTGCCGCCGATGACGGTCGGGCTGTTCGCCGCGGTCGGCGGCATCGGCGACGAGGCCCCCGCCGCGACGGGCGCCGTCCTGCTGAACCTGCTGACGTTCATGGCGCTCGCGTTCGTCGTCTACTACAACCTCACCGTCGCGTTCGTGGCCCGGCGCGAGGAGCTGGTGCTCAAGCGCTACCTCGTGGGGGAGTGCTCCCGCGCGGAGCTCCTGGTCGGCACGGCCGTCCCGGCGCTCGTGGTGGCGCTGGCGCAGACGGTGCTGGGAACCGTCGCGGTGTCGGTGTTCCTCACGCCGCCCGCGTTCGTCAACCCGCTGCTCGTCGTCGTGGCCGTGCTCGGCGGGGCCGCGATGCTCACGCTGCTGGCCGCCGCGACGTCCGGCCTGTCCCGCACCGTGGAGTCCGCGCAGCTCACCACGCTGCCGCTGCTCGTCGTCGCGATCCCGTTCGCCGGGCTGTTCGGCGCGCCCGGTGCGTCGAGCGGCGTGCTCGACACGATCGGCACGTTCACCCCGCTGCGCCCGATCACGGACCTCATGCTGCTCGGCGCCGGCGGGATCGACGGGGACGGGCAGGTGGTCACGTTCGCCGAGACGTTCGGCGCGGCCGCGCTGCCCGTGGCCGTGCTCGCCGCGTGGACGGTCGTGGGCGCGCTCGCCGCCCGGCGGTGGATGCGCTGGGAGCCGCGTCGGTGACCCACCTCCCGCCGGGGCGGCCGGCCCCGGCATCGTGGCAGGCTGACGGCGTGAGAACACGTCGTCGGCCCGGCACGGCCCTGGCGGGTGGTGCGCGCGGGGTCGAGACGTACACCCGCGTGAGCCTCTACTCGTTCGTCCTCCTCGAGCCCTTCTTCTACCTGTACGCGGTGGCGGCGCTGGCCGGCACGGACGAGGTGCCCGCGGTCGGCGCGGCGGCGGTCCTGGCGTGCCTGGGCCTCGTCCACATGGCGCTGTGCCTCGGCACCATCCACGTCGGGTTCGACGAGCCGCTGACCACCGGGCGGCGCCCCCGCCCGGTGGTCGTGGCGCTGCTCGCGGTGACGGGCGCCGTCTGGCTCGTGTCCGTCCTCGTGCTGCCCGCGGCCGTCGGGGGCGGCCTCATGGGCGACCCGCGCAGCATGATGATCGCGGTGGCCGGGGCGGCGACCTGCGGGGCCCTCGCCGTCGCGACCCCGATCCGGCGCGTGCTGACCGTCGGTCTCGCGGTGCCGGTCGTCGTGATCGGCGTCCGGCTCGCCTCCGACGCGAGCGCCGGGACGGTCGCGTCCGCGCTCGGCACCGGCCTGGGCGCGTACGTCTTCCTCCTGTTCTGGGCGTCGACGGTGCGGCTGTCCATGTGGATCGTCGAGGTGGTGCGCGAGCTCGACACCGCGCGGCAGGCCTCGGCGCGGCTCGCCGTCGCGGAGGAGCGGCTGCGCATCGCGCGCGACATGCACGACGTCGTCGGACGCGCGCTGTCCGCCGTCGCGGTGAAGTCCGAGCTCGCGGCCGCGCTCGCGCGTCGCGGCGACCCGCGGGGTGCCGACGAGATGGACGACGTGCGCACGCTCGCCCAGGACTCCCTGCGCGAGGTGCGCGGCGTCGTCGCCGGCTATCGGGCGGCCGACCTGTCGACGGAGCTCGACGGGGCCCGGTCCGTGCTGCGCGCGGCGGGGGTGACCGTGCGGGTCGTGGGCGAGGTGCCGGAGCTGGCGGCCCCGCAGGCCGACGCCTTGGCCTGGGTGGTGCGCGAGGCCGTCACGAACATCGTGCGGCACTCGGCCGCGCGCGAGTGCCGGATCGATCTGGACAGGCAGGAGGAGACGGGGGAGATGGTGCTGAGGGTGAGCAACGACGGAGCCCGCGTGGGCGTCGCCGGGGTGGCCGGGCTGGAGGGCGGCGCCGGCCTGGTCGGGCTGCGGGAGCGGCTCGCCGCCGTCGGGGGAGCGCTCGACGTGGCGGCCGACGGCGACCGGTTCGTCCTCACGGCCCGCGTGCCGGGGGAGGTGGACGGGTGATCCGCGTGGTGCTCGCCGACGACGAGACGCTGATCCGGGACGCGGTCGCCCAGCTGCTCGCCCTGGAGGACGATCTCGAGGTCGTGGCGGTCGCGGGGAACGGGACGGAGGCCGTGGCGACGATCGAGCGGCACGCCCCCGACGTGGCGGTGCTCGACCTGCAGATGCCGGGCGCCGACGGGATCGAGGTCGCCGAGGCGGTCCGCAGGACGGTGCCGGCCTGCGGTGTCGTCATCGTCACGAGCCACGGCCGGCCCGGGCACCTCAAGAAGGCGCTCGCCGCGGGGGTGCGGGGCTTCCTGCCCAAGTCGGTGTCGGCGGCCGTTCTGGCGGGCGCCGTGCGACAGGTCGCGGGCGGCGGCCGGTACGTGGACCCGGAGCTCGCGGCCGACGCGATCTCCGCGGGCGACTCGCCCCTGACCGCCCGCGAGGCGGACGTGCTCGAGCTCGCCGCCGACGGCGCGCCCGTGGAGGAGATCGCCGAGCGGGCCGCGCTGGCCCCCGGCACGGTGCGCAACTACCTGTCGTCCGCCGTGGCCAAGCTGGGGGTCGCGAACCGGCACGAGGCCGTCCGGCTGGCGCGTGCCAAGGGCTGGCTCTGAGAGGCCGGACCGTCCCCGCCAGCCCGTAGGCTGGACCCTTGTGTACGAGGGCGCAGTCCAGGACCTGATCGACGAGCTCGGCCGCCTCCCCGGCGTCGGGCCCAAGAGCGCGCAGCGCATCGCGTTCCACCTGCTCGCGGCGGACGCCGCCGACGTGCGCCGGCTCGCCGACGCGCTCACCGAGGTCAAGGCGCGCGTGCAGTTCTGCGAGACGTGCGGCAACGTCGCGGAGTCGGAGAGATGCCGCATCTGCGCCGACCCGCGCCGCTCCGACGACGTGATCTGCGTCGTCGAGGAGCCCAAGGACGTCGTCGCGATCGAGCGCACCCGCGAGTTCCGGGGCAGGTACCACGTGCTCGGCGGCGCCATCAACCCGATCGAGAACGTCGGCCCCGACGACCTGCGCATCAGCCAGCTCATGACGCGCCTGGCCGACGGCACGGTCACCGAGGTCATCCTCGCCACCGACCCCAACATCGAGGGCGAGGCGACGGCCACGTACCTGTCGCGGCTCATCGCGCCCATGGGCGTCACCGTCTCCCGCCTCGCGTCGGGTCTGCCCGTCGGGGGAGACTTGGAGTACGCGGACGAGGTGACCCTCGGTCGCGCGTTCGAGGGCCGGCGGGTCGTCGGCGGCTGACCGGCTCCCGCAACCGTCGGTCGAGCCTGTCGAGACCACGACGCAGGAGGAGGGGACCCCGTGGGTGAGATCGAGGCCGGATCCGAGTTCCGGGACGTCGCCGAGCAGATGTCCGCGCAGGCGCGGACGTTCCTGTCGACGACGACGCAGGTCGCGTCCGGCGCCGCACCGGGCGCGGAGATCGCGCTGCTCATCCTCGCGACGTCCGACCTGCTGTCCGCGGGGGCGCGCCTCGCCGCCATCGTGGACGTCGTCCCCGCCGAGCGGTGGGAGCCCGACGCCGGGCCCGAGACCGACGTGGACCCGCTGCGTGACGCGCTCGCGCAGATGTTCGACGGCTTCGACGACTACGTCGAGGTGTCCGACCCGGCGCTGAGCGCCGAGGTCGCGCCCGCGACGCTGTCCGGCGACCTGGCGTGCGTCGCCGAGGAGATCGCCAAGGGCCTGCAGCACTTCGACGACGGGCACGAGCTCGAGGGCCTGTGGTGGTGGCAGTTCAGCTACCTGTCCTCGTGGGGCGAGCGGGCGTCGTCGGCGCTGCGCGTGCTGCAGGGGGTGCTCGCGCACCTGCGGCTCGACGTCGCGGACGACGTCGCCGCCGAGGCGGAGTACGACGCCCTGCACTCCTGAGCCGGGGCGTCAGCCCGCGGCGGTCGCCGCGCGGGCGTAGTGCTCGCGCTGCGCGGGGTAGTACGACTCCCACGCCACCGTGTCCGCACCCCGCCCCGAGCGCACCGCGACGAGCCGGTCGAGGTAGTACTCCCACCCGGGACCGATCGAGGCGGCGTCGTCGTCCGGGCCCAGCCGCTGCCGGAACGTCAGCGTCGTCACCCCGTCCGCCTCCGCGAGGTCGAGCGCCAGGTGCCAGACCCCGCCCGGCGTGGCCGTGTCGACGGCGTACCCGCGCGGCGGCTCGCACCGCGTGATGACGCACTCGGCGGCCTCGGCGTCCGGGCTCTCGGCGGTCATGAAGAACTGGACCGTGCCGGTCGCCGGGTCGCCCTCCCAGCGGCCGACCCACGCCTCGAGCAGGCCCGGCTCGGTGATGCTGGCCCACACGTCGGCGGCGTCGGCGTCGAACCTGCGCACGACGACGAGCTCGCGCCGGCCGGGCCCGTGCTCGACGGTGCCGGTCGCCGCGACGGCGGGGCGCTGCTCGTCCGTCATGCCTCCCAGGGTGGCACGGGGCGGCGGTCGTGGGGCGGTGGGCGGTGGGACGGGCGCCGATCGGCGTCGGCGGGCATGACAGGATTCCCCGGTGCCCGACCTCGACACCCTCACCATCGTGCTGCTCGTGCTGGCCGGGCTCACGGCCGGCTGGGTCGACGCCGTCGTCGGCGGTGGCGGGCTGATCCAGCTGCCCGCGCTGCTGCTGGTGCCGGGGATCTCGCCGGTGCAGGCGCTGGCCACCAACAAGCTCGGCTCGATCATGGGCACGTCCACCAGCGCGATCACGTACTACCGCCGGGTGGGCCCGGACCTCACGACGGCGGGCCCGATGGCGCTCGCCGCGCTGGCCGGGGCCTTCGGCGGCGCCGCGCTGGCCAGCCGCATCCCCGCCGACCTGTTCAAGCCGATCATCCTCGTGGTGCTGATCGGGGTGGCCACGTACACGGTGCTCAAGCCGAAGCTGGGCGCGCACGACAACCTGCGCTGGGAGGGCAACCGGCACCGCTGGACGGCCGCCGGCATCGGCCTCGTCATCGGCGCGTACGACGGCCTGCTCGGCCCGGGCACCGGCACGTTCCTCGTCATCGCGCTGGTGAGCGTGCTCGGCTACGCCTTCCTGCCGGCGTCGGCGCTGGCGAAGATCGTCAACTTCGCGACCAACCTCGGCGCGCTGCTGTTCTTCGTGCCGCACGGCGCCGTGCTGTGGGGCCTGGGGCTGATGATCGGCGCCGCCAACCTCGTCGGCGCGTACGTCGGGGCGCGCATGGCCGTGGCGAAGGGCAGCGCCTTCGTGCGCGTCATCTTCGTCGTCGTCGTGGGCGCGCTGATCGTGAAGCTGGGCTACGACGTCGTCACCGGCGCCTAGCGGTGCGAGGGGCCCGCGGGGAACTCGTTCAGCAGGGCTGACGTCACCCTCACGTCCCGCAGCTCGGTCCAGCCGACCGCGCGGGTGAGCCGCCACCAGGCGTCCCTGGTGTAGACGCGCTCCCGGCGGCCGTCGTGGATCCGGTAGAGGTAGCCGGTGCGCTCGGACCTGGCGAAGAACGAGATGGGCTCGACGTCGAAGGCGTTCCTGGCCCTGTCGGGGATCCGCGGGTCGGTGCAGTCGCCACCCCAGTGGCGCACGGTGTCGCAGGCGGTCGCCCACATGAGGTCGCCGTTGCCGTCCAGCATGACGTAGCGGCCGGACGGCACCCGGGCCCAGCGGGAGTCGAAGTCGGTGCCCCGCTCCAGGCTCGTCAGGAACGTGTGGCTCGCGTACGAGGCCCGGCCGAGCCGCTCCGCCAGCGCCGCACGAGCCCTGGTGCTCGTGAGGAGATGCCGCGTGCCGCCGGAGACGAACCACACCTCGTCGCGGGAGAGGTGGGGGCGGTACTCGACGAGGTACCCGGTGCTCGTGTTCCACAGGTGTCGCCACCTGGCCTGGCCGCTCGCGACCTTGCTGCGGATCTCGGCCAGGCGCCGGTAGATCGAGGCCCCCGGACAGGCGGTGCTGCCCACGTCGCGGTGCCCGGAGATCCTGGCCTCGCGCGAGCCGTCGAGGGTGGTGTGGCCGCGGGCCGGGACGCCGTGCAGGGCGAGCTTCCACGCCAGCAGGTCGATGACGCCGCGGACGGCCGCGTCGCTGACGGTGGCCTGCTCGTAGTCGCCGAGGACCGACACCCCGACGGTCTCGTCGTTGACCCCCACGGCGTGCGCGCCGACGATCTCGAGCTCGACGCCGCCGTCGCGGCCCTCCCAGGTGCGGCCCCACCGGTCGACGAGGAAGTTGTACCCGATGTCGCCCCAGCCGCGGGTCTTCGCGTGGTACGTGTAGATGCCACGGATGATCGACGGCACCTGCGCGGACGTGTAGCCGTTGGTGCCGGCGGTGTGGTGGATGATCGCGCCCTTGACCTGGCCCTGCCGAGGGGTCCAGGTCATGAGGGACTCGTCGGCACCCCAGTCGGCGCGGGAGCGGATGGCGGGCCCGTCGTGCTGGTCCCCGGCCGCCACGGCGCCGGCGAGCGACACGGCGCCGCCGGCACCCTTCCCGAAGGGCGACAAGCCGCCGGCGTCGTCGAGCGACGAGTCCGCGGCGGCTCGGTCCACCGCGCCCTGGCCGGGGTCGACGGCGACGAGCTCGACGTCGTGCACGTCCTCGGCCGCCACGTTCTCGACCGCCACCTGGACCTGGTCCACGTCCCCGACGACGAGGGGGGCCGACCCTCCCTCGGCCGCGTCGGGGTCGAGCGCCTCGATCTCCAGGGGGCTCCACCCCGACCAGGTGGCGCCCCCGTCGTCCGAGGTGCGGGCCCTGATGACCAGGCCGGCGGCGGCGGGACCGGCCCAGGTGACCCCGACGGTCGCGAACCCGCTGACGTCGGAGGCGGCGGCGAGGACGTCCCCGCTGGTCGTGGTCCGCGCCGGATCCGAGCCGAGGGTGCGGGCGGTGGCCGGGTCGGGTGCCCCCGCCGGGGTCGTCCTGACGGTCGCCTCGACGGCGGACGGGTCGTCGCCCGCGGAGCCTCCGGCGGGCGTCGTGGCGGACCGCTCCGCGAGGTGCGGCGTCGCCACGGCCGCGGGAGCCCCGGTGGCGACGAGCGCGAGCACCACGGTGGCGGCGGCGGATGTCCAGCGGTGTGCTGTCATCGGTCGGTCTCCTGGCACGGATGGCAGGTGGACGACGCCAACATAGACCGGCACGTGCGGGCGTGCGACGCGGTGCACGGCGGCACGGGCCGGTCGACGTGTGGCGCCGCACCCCATCCGCCAGACGGCGGATGTCCAGATGGCAAGACGATTCCCCCGATCTCGACCAATCCGCTCGGGGGGATCTAGTTTCCGGCGCGTGCCGACGACCCGTCCGCCCGTCTCCGAGGAGTCCTCATGACCGTGCCCGCGTTCTCCGTCCGCCCTGCCCACGCCCTGCTCGGGGCGGCGCTCGTCGTCGCCCTGTCGGCCTGTTCGGCGGCGTCGCAGGCCGACACGGGCTCCGGCGAGGACGCGTCCGTGGGGACGCTCCGCGTGGGCGCCACGTCCGTCACCGGGACGCCGGCCGGCTCCCTCGGCTGGGGCGACAAGGAGGGGATCCTGCTCGACGAGCTGAAGGACGCCGGCGTCGACAAGATCGAGTACTCCTTCTTCCAGTCGGGCAAGGACGTCGTCGCCGCGCTGCTGGGCGGCGCCGTCGACGTCGCCGCGGTGGGCGACAACCCGGCGCTCACGGCCCGCGGCAACGGGGCCGAGGTCGAGCTGCTCGCGCTCGACTCGATCAACGGCGACACCTGGCTGATCGGCGCGCCCGGCGGCCCCACCACGATCGAGGGCCTCGTCGGCAAGGACGTGACGGCGCCGCAGGGCACCATCCGCGACCGGTCCGCCCACCAGCTCGTCGAGGCCGCCGGCCTGGCCGACCAGATCGAGGTGAAGGACCTCGGCACCCCGGAGTCGATCGCCGGGCTCAGCTCCGGCTCCGTCGACGCCACCCTCGTGGGCGGTGCGAGCGCCGTCGAGCTCGCGCGCAAGGGGTTCCCCGTGATCGACCGCACGTCGGACCACGGCCTCGAGAGCACCGGCGCGACGATCGCGTCGACGGAGTTCGTCGACGCCCACCCCGGGTTCCGCGCGGCCTGGCAGGGCGCCGTCGTCGCGACGAACCAGAGCATCGTCGACCGCTTCGACGAGTACACGCAGTGGGTCGCCGAGACGGACGGCGTGGACGTCGACCTCGTGCGCGAGGCGACGCACGAGGACGAGTTCACCCTCGAGCCGTACCCCGACGCCGGCCTGGACCAGCTCCAGTCCGCGCACGACTTCCTGCACGACGACGGCGCGTTCGACGAGGCCTTCGACGTCCGCGAGTGGGCAGGGGTCTCCTGATGGCGGCGCCGACGCTCGAGAGCCGACCGGCCGCCGCGCCCGCCCCCGCGGGCGGGGCCCCGGACGGCCTCGTGGACGTGACCGCCGGCGGGCGCCCCCGCCGCGGGCCCTGGTCGCGGGTGCCGCGCCGCGTCCGGAGGCTGACCGGGCCGGTGGTGCTCCTCCTGGCCTGGGCCGTCGCCAGCGAGCTGGGGCTGCTGAACCGCGACCTGTTCCCGCCGCCGCTGGCGGTCGCCGCCCGTACGTGGGAGCTCGTCGTGTCGGGCGAGCTCCAGACGCACGTCGGGGCCTCGCTGGCGCGCGTCGTCGTCGGCACCGTGATCGGCGTGCTGGTCGGCGGTGCGCTCGCCGTCGTCGCCGGCCTGACCCGCACCGGGGAGGACCTCCTGGACTCCACGATGCAGATCCTCAAGGCCGTGCCGAACTTCGCTCTCCTGCCCCTGCTCATCATCTGGATGGGGATCGGCGAGGAGCCCAAGATCGTCCTCATCGTGCTCGGCGTGGGCATCGCCATCTACATCAACACCTACGGCGGCATCCGGAACGTGGACGCGCAGCTCGTCGAGGTGGCCCAGACGCTGGGCGTCAGCCGGTGGCAGCTGGTGACGCAGGTGGTGCTGCCGGGCGCCGCGCCCGGATTCCTCGTGGGGCTGCGGCTCGGGCTCAGCAGCGCCTGGCTGAGCCTCATCTTCGCCGAGACGATCAACACCACGCAGGGCATCGGCTACCTGATGTCCCGCGCCCAGACGATGCTGCAGTTCGACGTGTCGGTGCTCATCATCCTCATCTACGCCGTCGCCGGGCTGCTCAGCTATGCGCTCGTGCGGCACCTCGAGCACCGGCTGCTCGCCTGGCGCGCGGGGTTCACGGGGGTGGCGGCATGACGGCGGCGCAGGACGCCGTCGTCGTGCGGGGCGCGCGACGCGCGTTCGGCGAGCAGGTGGTGCTCGACGGGCTGGACCTCGTCGTCCCGCGCGGCCAGTTCGTCGCGATGCTGGGCCACAGCGGGTCCGGGAAGAGCACGCTGCTGCGCGCCCTCGCCGGGCTCGACCCCGACGTGGGCGGCACCGTGCGCGTCGTGCCGTCGCCCGCCGTCGTCTTCCAGAACCCCCGGCTGCTGCCGTGGCGGCGCGTGCTGGCGAACGTCGTCTTCGGGCTCCGCGGGCCGGACGCCGCGGAGCGCGGCCGGGCCGCCCTGGCGGAGGTCGGGCTGGAGTCCAAGACCGACGCCTGGCCGCGGACGCTGTCGGGCGGCGAGGCGCAGCGGGTGTCGCTCGCCAGGGCCCTCGTGCGCGAACCGCAGCTGCTGCTGCTCGACGAGCCGTTCGGCGCGCTCGACGCCCTCACACGGCTCAAGATGTACGGGCTGCTGCGCGACCTGTGGGAGCGGCACCGGCCCGCCGTGCTGCACGTGACGCACGACGTCGACGAGGCCGTGCTCCTCGCCGACCGGGTGGTCGTCCTGACGGCCGGTCGGATCTCGTTGGACCTGCCGGTGACGCTCGACGCGCCGCGATCCCGGTCCGTCGACGGGTTCGCGGCCCTGCGTGCCCGGCTGCTCGCCGAGCTCGGCGTCGACGAGAAGGTCGGCACGTGAGCGGGGCGGACGCCCTCGAAGCCTGGGCCGACGTGCTCGTCCTCGGCGGCGGCCCCGCCGGCACGTGGGCCGCTCTGGCGGCCGCCGGGGCGGGGGCCGAGGTCGTGCTCGCCGACAAGGGGTACTGCGGCACCAGTGGTGCCACGGCCTCGGGCGGCAACAACCTGTGGCTCGTCGAGCCCGGCGAGGCCCGCGTGCGGGCGGCCCGGGCGCGCGCCGAGAAGGGCGGCCACCTCACCGACGACACCTGGATGGCCCGGGTCCTGGAGACCACGTGGGAGCAGCTCGACGTGCTCGCCGCCAAGGGCTACCCCTTCCCGCACGACGCCGCGGGGGCGCCCGTGCGCAGCAGCCTCCAGGGGCCGGAGTACATGCGCCGGATGCGCCGGGCCGTCCACCGCGCGGGGGTCCGACTCCTCGACCACCACCCGGCGCTCGAGCTCGTCGCCGACCGGGACGGCCTCGTCAGCGGCGCGGCCGGCGTCGCCCGCCAGGACGGCGGACGGCCGTGGCGGGTGCGCGCCCGCGCGGTCGTCGTCGCCACCGGCGGGTGCGCCGCCCTCGCCGGCGGCTTCGGCACGAACGTCGACACGGGCGAGGGCGTCCTCATGGCGGTGGAGGCCGGGGCCGAGCTGTCCGGCATGGAGTTCTCCACGGCGTATGCGCTCGCCCCGGAGTGGGGCGTGCACACCAAGGGGCGGATGCTCCAGTGGGCCACCTTCTACGACGAGCGGGGCGAGGCGCTCGGCGCGGGCGACGACGGGCCGGGCCGGCAGCTCGCTCAGTCGCTCCTGGTGCAGGGGCAGCGCGTGTACGCGCGCCTCGACCGGGCGCCGCGCGAGATCCACCAGAAGATGCGCGACGCCCAGCCCAACTACTTCGTCCCCCTGGACAAGGCAGGGGTGGACCCGTTCACGACGGCGTACCCGCTGCGGATGGTCTACGAGGGCACCGTGCGGGGGACCGGCGGCCTGCGCGTCGTCACCGACGACTGCGCCACGACGGTGCCCGGCCTCTACGCCGCCGGCGACGCCGCGACCCGGGAGCTCGTCACCGGCGCGATCAGCGGCGGGGGCAGCCACAACGGCGCCTGGGCGATCTCGTCGGGCACCTGGGCGGGCCGGGGCGCCGCCCGCTTCGCCCTCGCCCGCGGCGGCGTACCGGACCGGGTCGACGCGCTCGGCCGGGCCGGGCTGCGGCCGTCGGACGGCGCGGCGGCCGACGTCGACGCCCGCGAGGTGATCGCCGCGGCCCAGCGGCACGTGCTGCCCCCGGCACGCACCGTGCTGCGGACCGCCGCGGGCCTGCGCGCGTCGCAGGCAGAGCTCGAGACGCTGTGGGGCGCCGCCGTCCCGGGGCTGGCGGGGGAGGGCCGGGAACGGCTGCGGGCGCGCGTCGCGGCGTCGCTCGTCGCGCACGCCCGCTGGGTCACGACCGCCGCGCTCGCGCGCGGGGAGTCGCGGGGGATGCACCGGCGGGTGGACGCGCCCGCCGCCGACCCGCGGCTGCGACACCGCCTCCTCACGGGAGGGCTGGACCGCGTCTGGACCCGTCCCGAGGGGCCTCCGGCCCCGCTGTCCGCCCCACGGCCGGCCTCGCCGTCCACCACGAGAGAGGAGGTGCCCGCGTGATCGAGGTCGTCAGCGCCGCCCGGTGCATCTCGTGCGACATCTGCATCAGGGTGTGCCCCACCGACGTGTTCGACCGCGGCGAGGACGGGGTGCCCGTCGTCGCGCGCCAGTCGGACTGCCAGACCTGCTTCATGTGCGAGGCGTACTGCCCCACCGACGCCCTGTACGTGGCGCCCCTGGCCGGGCCCGCGCCGTCGGGAAGCCCGCACGCGGACGAGGACGTGCTCGCGGCGGCCGGGTCGCTCGGCGCCTACCGTGCGCTCCTCGGGTGGGGCGGCGGTCGCACGGCGGGGAGCAGGCGGGACGCGAACGCCGAGCTGGCGGACCACCCGCCTCTGGCCGAGGCGCGGCTCGCCGCCCCCGCGCCGACGACCGACGCCACCTGGCACAGCGGGCCGTGAGGTGTTCACGACCTGGACCACGCCCACGGCACGAGGTGACGACGACGTAGCATCGACGGGCAAGCACACGCCCCGGCGGACCGTTGAGAGAGACGGAGGCCGGCCAGCAGAAGGTTGTGACAATGGCACTAGTCGTGCAGAAATACGGCGGATCATCCGTCTCCGACGCCCACAGCATCAAGCGCGTGGCGAAGCGGATCGCCGCGACCAAGCGAGCGGGGAACGACGTCGTCGTCGTGGTGAGCGCCATGGGCGACACCACGGACGAGCTCCTCGACCTCGCCGGGCAGATCACCCCCCTCCCCCCGCAGCGCGAGCTGGACATCCTCCTCACCTCCGGTGAGCGCATCTCGATGTCCCTGCTCGCGATGGCGATCACGAACCTCGGGGTCAAGGCGAAGTCCTTCACCGGCCAGCAGGCCGGCCTCATGACCGACGCGGTGCACGGCCGCGCGCGGCTCGTGGACGTGGTGCCGCACCGCATCCGCGAGACGGTGGAGAAGGGGCAGGTCGCGATCGTCGCGGGCTTCCAGGGGGTCAGCTCCACCAACGACGTGACGACGCTCGGCCGCGGCGGCTCGGACACGACGGCGGTCGCGCTCGCGGCCGGCCTCGACGCCGACGTCTGCGAGATCTACACCGACGTCGACGGCGTGTTCACCGCCGACCCGCGCATCGTCCCGAACGCCCGCAAGATCGACCGCGTCACGTACGAGGAGATGCTCGAGCTCGCGGCGTCCGGCGCGAAGGTCCTGGCCCTGCGTGCCGTGGAGTACGCGCGCCGCTACGACGTGCCCGTGCACGTGCGCAGCTCGTTCAGCAACACCACCGGCACCCTCGTCACCGGCACGCACGGCGACGCGATCGACCCGAACGCCCCGGCGGCCGAGCAGGAGGAAACCCAGATGGAAGCCCCGATCATCTCCGGCGTCGCGCACGACCGCAGCGAGGCCAAGATCACCGTCGTCGGTGTGCCGGACAAGCCCGGCACCGCGGCCCGCATCTTCGAGGTCGTGGCCGGAGCGGGCGCGAACATCGACATGATCGTGCAGAACGTGTCGGCGGCCCACACCGGGCTCACGGACATCTCGTTCACGCTGCCGCACGCGGACAGCCCCAGCACCCTGGCCGCGCTCAACGCGCTCCAGGAGGAGCTCGGGTTCGCGTCGCTGCAGTACGACGACCAGATCGGCAAGCTGTCGCTGGTGGGCGCGGGGATGAAGTCGCACCCCGGCGTCTCGGCACGCCTGTTCGGCGCCCTGCGCGACGCGGGCATCAACATCGAGATGATCTCCACCTCGGAGATCCGCATCTCGGTGGTCACCCGGGAGGACGCCCTGGACGACGCCGTGCGCGCCATCCACACCGCGTTCGACCTGGACTCCGCCGACGGCGAGGCCGTCGTCTACGCCGGCACGGGGCGGTGACGCGCTGATGGTCCAGATCAACACCACCGGCGTGAACGTCGCCGTCGTCGGTGCCACCGGCCAGGTCGGCGGCGTCCTGCGGCGCCTCCTCGCGGAGCGCGCCTTCCCCGTCAAGGAGCTGCGGTTCTTCGCCTCGGCGCGCTCGGCGGGCAGCACGCTGCCGTTCGAGGGCGTGGACGTCGTCGTCGAGGACGTCGCCGCCACGGCCACCGACGACCTGGCGGACGTGGACGTCGCGATCTTCTCGGCGGGCGGCGGCACGTCGCGCGAGCACGCGCCCCGGTTCGCCGAGGCGGGCGCCGTCGTCATCGACAACTCGTCCGCGTGGCGGCTCGACCCCGAGGTCCCGCTGGTCGTCTCCGAGGTGAACCCGGAGGCGATCGCCGACGCCGCCAAGGGCATCGTCGCCAACCCGAACTGCACCACGATGGCCGCGATGCCGGTGCTCAAGCCGCTGGCCGACGAGGCCGGGCTGGAGCGCCTGCGCGTCGCGACCTACCAGGCGGTGTCGGGCTCGGGGGTCGGCGGGGTCAAGGAGCTCGCCGACCAGGCGCGCGCCGCCGTCGCCGGCGACCTCGAGGGGCTGGCGCACTCCGGCGCGGCGGTCGACTTCCCGGCGCCCGAGAAGTACGTCGCGCCGATCGCGTTCGACGTGCTGCCGCTGGCGGGCAACCTCGTGGACGACGGCTCCGGCGAGACCGACGAGGAGCAGAAGCTCCGCAACGAGTCGCGCAAGATCCTCGGCCTGCCCGACCTGGCCGTCGCGGGGACCTGCGTCCGCGTGCCGGTGTTCTCCGGGCACTCGCTGGCGATCCACGCCGAGTTCGGCGCCGCCATCACCCCGGAGCGGGCGCGCGAGCTGCTGGCCGCCGCGCCGGGCGTCGAGCTGGCGGACGTCCCGACGCCGCTGGCCGCGGCGGGCGCCGACCCGTCGTTCGTCGGCCGCATCCGCACCGACCAGTCCGTGCCCGGCGGTCGCGGCCTCGTGCTGTTCGTGTCGAACGACAACCTGCGCAAGGGCGCGGCGCTCAACGCCGTGCAGATCGCGGAGATCGTCGCCGCGGACCTGGCCGAGCTCGACGCGCTCGACGACGTCGACGCGGCGGAGGCCGCCCCCGCGAGGTAGCGCGAGATCTGCCGAGGTAGCTCGGGGCCCGACGACGAGCGATCG
>NZ_JBHTVC010000056.1:0-31455 GCF_042793275.1 Isoptericola sp. NPDC056578 | reverse complement strand
GCACGGAGGACATCCATGGCGAACTACACCGCCGCTGACATCAAGGCGCTGCGCGAGCGCACCGGTGCCGGCATGCTCGACGTCAAGAAGGCGCTCGACGAGGCCGACGGCAACACCGACCAGGCGATCGAGATCATCCGCAAGAAGGGTCTGGCCCGCGCCGCCAAGCGCGAGGGCAACGCGACCACCGAGGGCCTCGTGGCCGTCAAGGTCGCCGACTCCGCGGCCGGCCAGGTCGCCACGATGATCGAGCTCGACGCCGAGACGGACTTCGTCGTCAAGAACGAGAAGTTCATCGCCCTCGCCGACGCGGTCCTCGAGGCCGTCGCCGCCGCGGGTGCCACGGACGCCGAGTCCGGCCTCGCCGCCCCGGCCGCCGAGGGCACCGTGGCCGACACCATCGCCGCCCAGGGCGCCACGATGGGGGAGAAGGTCGTGCTGCGCCGCGTGGCCCGCCTCGAGGCCCCCAAGGTGACGACCTACCTGCACAAGACGGCCAAGGACCTGCCGCCGTCGATCGGTGTGCTCGTCGCCACCGACGACGCGGCCGAGCCCGTCGCCAAGGACGTCGCGCAGCACATCGCCGCGCTCGCCCCGAAGTACCTGTCCCGCGAGGACGTCCCGGCGGACGTCGTCGAGAAGGAGCGCGAGATCGCGCGCGAGGTCTCGATCGCCGAGGGCAAGCCCGAGGCCGCGCTGCCGAAGATCGTCGAGGGTCGCCTCAACGGCTTCTTCAAGGACGCCGTGCTCGTGGACCAGCCGCTGGCCAAGGACACGAAGACGACCGTCGCCAAGCACGTCGCCACCACCGGCGGCAACCTGCTCGGCTTCGTCCGCTTCCGCGTCGGCAGCTGACGCCTCCCCGCGCTCAGGCCCGACCGCACCGTGCGCGGTGCGGTCGGGCCTTCGCGTACCCGCCCGCGCCCGCCCCCTGACGGGGCGGGAGCCGCCGTCCGGTGCCAGGATGCGCGGAGGGCGACCACGTACCACCGAACACGAACCACCGGGCGAGCGCGCCCGACCTGCCGGGCCCGTCGACGGCGGTGCACGGCGGACGCGGACATGCCGCAGGACATGCGGAACAGACCGGCATGCGGAACAGACCAGAGAGCGACGGTGACCCACGTGACCGAGACCAACCAGACCGAGCGGACCAGCACGACGGGCGAGGCGACCGGTGAGGCCGCGCCCGCGCGCCGGGTGCTCCTCAAGCTCTCCGGCGAGACCTTCGGGGGCGGCAGCGTGGGCCTCGCGACCGACGTCGTGCGGCGGATCGCGCAGGAGATCGGCGACGCCGTCCGGCAGGGCGTGCAGGTCGCGATCGTCTCCGGCGGCGGCAACTTCTTCCGGGGCGCCGAGCTCTCCCGCGCCGGCCTGGACCGCGCGCGCGCCGACTACATGGGCATGCTCGGCACGGTGATGAACTGCCTCGCGCTGCAGGACTTCCTCGAGCAGGACGGCGTCAAGACGCGCGTGCAGACCGCGATCACCATGGGCCAGGTCGCCGAGCCGTACATCCCGCTGCGCGCGATCCGGCACCTGGAGAAGGGGCGGGTCGTGATCTTCGGCGCGGGCGCCGGCATGCCGTACTTCTCCACCGACACCGTGTCGGTCCAGCGTGCCCTGGAGACGCACTGCGACGAGGTCCTCATGGGCAAGAACGGCGTGGACGCCGTCTACTCGGCCGACCCGCGCACGGACCCGGACGCCGAGCGCCTCGAGCACCTGACGTACACCGACGCCCTGGTGCGCGGTCTGAACGTGATGGACGCCACCGCGCTGTCCCTGTGCCGGGACAACGACGTGCGCATGCGTGTCTTCGGCCTCGAGGAGCCGGGTAACGTGACCCGCGCGCTGCTGGGCGAGAAGATGGGCACGCTGGTCACCACCCACTGACGCCGCACCAGCCGTACGACCCACGCAGCACGACGACGAGCACGACGACGAGAATGGAGCACCGGTGATCGACGACACCCTCCTCGAGGCCGAGGAGAAGATGGACAGGGCGATCGAGGTCGCCAAGGAGGAGTTCGCGGGGATCCGCACGGGCCGCGCCAGCTCGGGCATGTTCTCGAAGATCACCGTGGACTACTACGGCGCCCCGACGCCCCTGCAGCAGCTCGCGTCGTTCAACATCCCGGACGCTCGCACGGTGCTCATCTCCCCGTTCGACAAGGGCTCGATGACCACCATCGAGAAGGCGCTGCGCGAGTCCGACCTGGGCGTCAACCCGTCCAACGACGGCAACGCGATCCGCATCATCATGCCCGCCCTCACGGAGGAGCGCCGTCGCGACTACGTGAAGCTCGCGAAGACGAAGGCGGAGGACGCCCGCATCTCGGTGCGCAACGTCCGCCGCAAGGCCAAGGAGGAGCTGGACCGCATCGTCAAGGACGGCGAGGCCGGCGAGGACGAGGTCACGCGGGCCGAGAAGGAGCTGGAGTCGCTGACGAAGAAGCACGTCGACGCGATCGACCAGCTGCTCGCCGGCAAGGAGAGCGAGCTGCTCGAGGTCTGATGGTGGCCCATCCCCTCGAACCGGGCGAGGACGCGTCCCCGCTCGACCCGGCCACCGCCGGGGCGGCGGACCCGACGTCGTCGCGCGCCGGCCGCAACCTCCCCGTGGCGATCGCGGTCGGCGTCCTGCTGCTCGTCGGCGTCGCGGCGTCCCTGTGGTTCCGGCCCGAGCCGTTCGTCGCGGTCGCGGCGGTCGCGGTCGGTGCCGCGCTGTGGGAGCTGCGGCAGGCCTTCGCCCGCCGGGACATCCACCTGCCGATGCTGCCGCTGCTCGTGGGCGGCGCGGGCATGGTGGTCTCGGCGTACACCGCGGGACCCGAGGCGCTGCTCGTCGCGTACGTGCTGACCGTCGGCGCCGTCGTCGTCTGGCGGGTGCTGGACGGCCCCGGGCCGCAGGCGCTGCGCGACTGCGCGGCCGCGGTCTTCGCGGCCACCTACGTGCCGTTCCTGGCGGGCTTCGTCCTGCTGCTGCTCGCGCAGCCCGACGGTGAGCTGCGGGTGGCCCTGTTCATCCTCCTGGCCGTGGCGAACGACACCGGCGGGTACATCGCCGGGGTGACGATGGGCCGCCACCCGCTGGCACCCACCGTGAGCCCGAAGAAGACCTGGGAGGGCCTGGGTGGCTCGCTCGTGCTGGCCACGGCCGTGGGTGTCGCGGGCGCGGTGCTCGCCCTCGACGCGAGCCCGGTGCTCGGCATCGTGCTCGGCGTGCTCACCGCGATCACGGCCACCGTGGGCGACCTCGCCGAGTCCCTCATCAAGCGGGACCTAGAATTGAAGGACATGGGTTCGCTGCTCCCGGGTCACGGGGGTGTGCTGGACCGCCTCGACTCGCTGGTCGTCACCGCCCCGTTCGTGTACCTCGTGCTCACGATGGCGCCCACGACCGCCCTGTAAGGACACGTCATGCCCCCCACAACCGCCCGTCCCGCGACGTCCGGCGCCGACCTCGGGTTCCCCGCGGTCCGGCCGGGCGACGAGACCGCGCCGATGCCCCTGCAGATGGCGCCGCGCCGCCGGGGCAAGCCGCCGAGGCACTTCGCCGACCTCACGCCCGCCGAGCGCGTCGCGTCGATCCAGGAGATGGGGGAGAAGCCGTTCCGGGCCAAGCAGCTCGCGACGCACTACTTCCAGCACTACACGTCCGACCCGGAGCAGATGACCGACCTGCCGGCGAAGACGCGCGAGGCCATCGCGACGACGATGTTCCCGCAGCTCATCCGCCCGACCCGGCGTCTCGAGGCCGACGGCGGCACCACCGTCAAGACGCTGTGGCACCTGTTCGACGACGCCAAGGTCGAGTCGGTGCTCATGCGCTACCCGCACCGCACCACGCTGTGCGTGTCGTCGCAGGCGGGGTGCGGCATGGCGTGCCCGTTCTGCGCGACGGGCCAGCTGGGCCTCACGCGCAACCTGTCGACGGCGGAGATCCTCGAGCAGGTGCGCGCGGCGAACCGGTCGCTCGCGGCGGGAGAGATCCCCGGGGGGCCCACGCGGCTCAACAACCTCGTGTTCATGGGGATGGGCGAGCCGCTGGCGAACCCGAAGGCCGTCTTCGAGACGGTCCGCGCCCTGGTCGCGCCGCAGCCCGAGGGCTTCGGCATGTCGGCGCGCAACATCACCGTCTCGACCGTGGGGCTGGTGCCCGCGATCGAGAAGCTCACGAAGCTCGAGATCCCGGTGACGCTCGCCCTCAGCCTGCACGCGCCCGACGACGACCTGCGCAGCGAGCTCGTGCCGATCAACACCCGGTGGAGCGTGGACGAGGCCCTCGACGCCGCACGGCGCTACTTCGAGGTCACCGGGCGGCGCGTGTCGATCGAGTACGCGCTCATCAAGGACATGAACGACCACGGCTGGCGCGCCGACCTGCTGGGGGAGAAGCTCAACGCGCGCGGGCGCGGCTGGGTGCACGTCAACCCCATCCCGCTCAACCCCACGCCCGGGTCCATCTGGACCGCGAGCGAGCGTGATGTCGAGGACGAGTTTGTGGCACGCTTGCGCGGGCACGGCATCCCCACCACGATCCGTGACACCCGCGGGAGCGACATCGACGGCGCCTGCGGGCAGCTGGCTGCCGAGGAGGACGAGTGAGCGCACTGTTCAGCACGGTGTCCGCGATGCGCACCGGGTACGACCGCGACGAGGTCGAGGACTTCTTCGACCACGCCCGGCAGGCGTACGAGGGTCGCACCGCGGAGCCCCTGTCGCACGCCGACATCCAGGTGTCGACGTTCGACCTGGTGCGCGGCGGCTACGACACGCACGAGGTCGACGCGGCGCTGGACCGTCTCGAGTCGGCGTTCATCGCGCGGCAGCGCGCCGAGTACGTGGCGGCGCACGGGCAGGAGGCGTGGATGGCCGCGCTGGCCGACCGCGCCCGCACGATGTACGGGCGCCTGGGGCGGCCCGACGGCGACAAGTTCGCCCCGGCCGACCGGGGCGAGCAGGGCTACGACCCGGACGACGTCGACGCGCTGTGCGACCGGCTCGTCGCCTACTTCGACCGGCAGGAGCCGCTGAGCTCCGGCGAGATCCGCTCGGCCACCTTCGGCCGGGCCAAGGGGTCGGACGCCTACGCCGAGGGGCCGGTCGACCGGTTCTACCCCCGCGCTAAGGTGGTGCTGCCCGGGGACGAGTCCCCCCCGGGGCCCCCACCCCGTCACCGGCCGCGGGCGGCCGCCGACCCGGGGCGGCCCCTCGTCGTTCACCGGCCGGAAGCCGTGGCGGCGCCCGCCGCGGCCTCCGACAGGAGGGCGGCCTGCTCGGTGCGGGTGAGGACGTCACGGATCGTGTCCCGGCTGCGGGTGAGGCAGGCGATCTTGTCCTCGATGCCCACGAGCTCCGTGGCGAGCATCTCCGCGACCGTGCGTGGGCAGGTCGGCGCCTCGGACCGGCTCGTCGTCTCCATGTCGAGCAGCACCTTGATCAGGCGTGTGGGGATCCCGGCACGCACCATCCCGGCCACCCTGGACACACGCTCGACGTCGTCCTCGGAGTAGGTGCGGTACCCGTTCGCCGCGCGGTCGGCCACGAGCAGGCCCTGCTGCTCGTAGTACCGCACGAGGCGCGGCGCGACGCCCGCGCGCCGGGCGAGCTCGCCGATCTTCATCTCGCACCTCCAGGAGTGACCGGGGTCACACTTGACATTGACATCAATGTCAAACTCTAGCGTCGGACACATGACGACACCAGGATCTCCCCCCGCCCCGTCCGACGGGCTCCCGTGGCCCTCCCTGCTGGTCCTCGGCACGGCGACCTTCACGATGGTCACCGCCGAGATGCTGCCGACCGCCGTGCTGCCGCAGATGAGCGCGGGGCTCGGCGTCTCCGAGGCGCGCACCGGGTTGCTCGTGTCCGTGTGGGCCGCCGCGGTGGTGGTGGCGAGCTTCCCGCTCGTGCGCCTCGTCGCCGGCAGGGACCGGCGCGCCGTGGTCGCGGTCGCGCTCGGCGTCCTGGCCGCCTCGTCCCTCGCCACCGCGCTGGCGCCGACGTACGGCGTCGCCGTGGGGGCGCGACTGGTGGGTGCGGCTGCCGTCGGGCTCCTGTGGGCGTCCGCGAACGCGCATGTCGCCGACCTGGTGACCGACCGGCTGCTCGCCCGCTCGATCGCCGTGGTGCTGGGTGGCGCCACCCTCGGCATGGTGCTCGGCACGCCGCTCGCCAGTCTCGTCACCCGGGTGGTCGGCTGGCGGGCCGCGTTCGCCGGCCTCGCGCTGCTGACGCTGGTGGTCGCCGTCCTGGTGCGACTCGTCGTCGCGCGTGCGGCCGCGCCCGCCACGGAGCGGCCCGGTGAGGGGGCGACGCCGGGCGCCGCGGGACCCGCGCCGGCCGGGGGGCCCGGTCCGATGATCACGGTCACGGCGATCGTCGGCGTGCTGCTGGTGGGGCACTATGGCGCGTACACGTACGTGACGCGCATCGTCGAGGTGCCCGCCGACGCGCTGCCGGGCGGCGTGAGCGGGCTGCTCCTGGTGTTCGGCCTCGCGTCCGCGCTGGGCGTGGTCCTGGCCGGCCGGTTCGGGGCGCGGACCGCCCCCGTGCTCGCGCTCGCTGCCGGCGGGACCGCGCTCGCCCTGCTCGGGCTGGCGGTGGTGGACGTGCATCCGGCCCTCGGTGTGGCCGTCGTCGTGCTGTGGGGCGTGTCGTCGGGCGCGCTGCCTCCCCTGGCGCAGACGCTGATCCTGCGCCTCGGCGGGCCGCAGCGGCGGGCGACGTCGTCGGCGCTGATCCCGGTGGTGTTCAACGGCGGCATCGCCGTCGGGGCCGCGCTGGCGTCGTGGGTCGTGGCGGGCGGCGGTGTCGGGGCGCTGCCGGTCCCTGCGGCCGTCGTGGTCGCGGTGACCGCCGTCGCGCTCGGCGCCGGGGCGCGGGCCTGGTCGACGCCGACGGTCGTGGAGAGCGGTGGTGACCGCGCCGGTCGCGCGGTGGCCGAGAGTCCTGCCGGGGTCTGACCCCGCCCGTCAGCAGGCGGGGGCGAGGGCGGAGCCGCTGCCCGTGTTGAGGTAGGCGTCGGACACCCAGTTGCTCGGGCCGATGCGGTACCAGAGGTTCGTGGTGCCGCGGGTGCCCGTGACCGTCTGGCCGCGCGCGTGGCAGAGCAGCGGCACGCGCGCGGTGTCGGCGGCGACGCCGGTCCAGCGGTATCCGGTGCCCGGGCCGGTGCGGACGTTGAGGGTGCCGCCGTCGGCGGAGACGATCCCGGTCCGGGCGGAGCCCTGCCACAGGTAGGTCACGTCGATCCAGGCGTTGGAGCGCAGGCCCAGGCCGTCCCAGTAGGTGCCGTCCGCCAGGTCGATGCCCGCGGGGTTGGTGACCTTGCGGCCGAAGAGGTCCTTGCCGCCGTGGTGGCCGAGCCGGTAGGCGGCGGACGCCTGCGGGGTCCCCTTCGGGAGGTCGCGCGCGGCGTGCCGGGTGGAGCTCCAGTAGTCGTCGGTGGTGTTCCACGGCCCGACGTCCCACACCGGCGCGTACTCGCACCGCGCGCTGTCGGCGCGGCAGACCCGGACGGAGTACGCGCCGTCGCCGTCGGCGGACAGGGCGCGCCGGGAAGGCAGGGCGACGAAGTGGTCCCGCTTCTCGATCGTGTGGCCGTTCGCGGTGCGCTTGCCCACCAGGCCCTCGCGGGTCGCGAAGATGCGGTGGGTCTCGCCGTCGCCGTCCGCGGCGGCGGGTGCCGCCACGCCGACGACCGCCCCGGTGACGAGGGCGGCGATCCCGGCGAGGGTGGACATGGCGCGCTTGCCGACTATCACGCGATAAGGACGCATGTATGCGAACGTAACCGGCGTCACACCCTGCCGCGACCGGGCGAGAAAGGTTCTCGTCCGGAAGTCAAGCACCGGAGCGGGTGAATTCCGCGCCATTCCGCGGCGAGTCGCCGGGTGGGACGACGGGGTGGGACGACGCGGCCGAACGAGCGTGGGGGCCTGGGATGATGGGCGCCATGCCCGACCTCGCGACCCCCCGCACCGTCACGCTCCTCGGTTCCACCGGCTCGATCGGCACGCAGGCGATCGACGTCGTGCGGGCCCACCCCGGGCGGTTCCGGGTGGAGGCGCTGAGCGCGGGCGGGTCCGACGTCGCCCTGCTCGCGGAGCAGGTCGCGACCGTGGGGGCGCGCACGGTGGCCGTCGCGGACGGCGCCCGCGCGGACGAGCTGCGGGCCGCCCTGGTCGAGAGGCTCGGCGCCGCGGCGGGCGACGTCGAGGTGCTCGCCGGGCCGGCGGCGGCGACCGAGCTGGCGGGCCGCGGCAGCGACGTCGTCCTCAACGGCATCACCGGGTCGGTGGGCCTGCGGCCCACGCTCGCGGCGCTCGAGGGCGGCTCGACGCTGGCGCTGGCGAACAAGGAGTCGCTCGTGGTGGGCGGCTCGCTGGTCAAGGCCGCGGCCGCGCCCGGGCAGATCGTGCCGGTGGACTCCGAGCACTCGGCGATCGCCCAGGCGCTGCGCGCCGGCGCGCACTCACCCGATCAGAGCGAGGTGCGGCGCCTGGTGCTCACGGCCTCCGGCGGACCGTTCCGCGGTCGCAGCCGCGACGACATCAAGAAGGTCACGGTCGACGAGGCGCTCGCCCACCCCACCTGGGCGATGGGGCCGGTGGTGACGGTGAACTCGGCCTCGCTGATGAACAAGGGCCTCGAGCTCATCGAGGCGCACCTGCTCTTCGACGTGCCGGTCGACGACATCACCGTGGTGGTGCACCCCCAGTCGGTGGTGCACTCCATGGTCGAGTTCCACGACGGGTCGACGATCGCGCAGGCGTCCCCGCCGGACATGCGGCTGCCCATCGCGCTCGGGCTGTCCTGGCCGGAGCGGCTCGACGTCGTCTCCCCGCCCTGCGACTGGACGCGCGCCGCGTCGTGGACGTTCGAGCCGCTCGACGAGGACACGTTCCCGGCGGTCGGGCTGGCGCGCGCCGCCGCCGCGGCGTCGGCCACCCACCCCGCCGTCTACAACGCGGCGAACGAGCAGGGGGTGGCCGCGTTCCTCGCCGGGCGCATCGGTTTCCTCGACATCGTCGAGACGGTGGAGCGGGTGCTGGCCGAGCACGACGGCGTCGCGGCCGCCGACGTCACGCTCGACGCCGTCGAGGGCGCCGAGCGCTGGGCGCGGGCCCGCGCGGACGAGATCCTCGCGCGGTCCTGACGAACCCTCCACGCCCGCGCGACCGGGGCGTGCGGCGGGTCGCCGCAGGTGTCCTAGGCTCGACGCCGTGGACGTTCTCTCCTGGGTGGTCGGCATCGCCGTGATGGTCGTGGGCCTCGCCCTCTCCATCGGCCTGCACGAGGTGGGCCACATGGTGCCCGCGAAGAAGTTCGGCGTGCGCGTGAGCCAGTACATGGTCGGCTTCGGCCCCACGCTGTGGTCGCGCACCAAGGGGGAGACCGAGTACGGGGTCAAGGCGATCCCGCTGGGCGGCTACGTGCGGATGGTCGGCATGATGCCGCCCGCACCCGAGGGCACCCGCCGTCGCGGCGGCTTCTTCGGGCAGGCGATCGCCGACGCGCGCGACGCGTCCGTGAGCGAGATCCGCCCCGGCGAGGAGCACCGCGCCTTCTACCACCTGTCCACGCCCAAGAAGCTCGTCGTGATGCTCGGCGGCCCGGTGATGAACCTCCTCATCGCGGTCGTGCTCACGTTCGTCGTCCTCGTGGGCATCGGGGCGCCGGCGGTGACCACGACCGTCGGCGCGGTGAGCGAGTGCACGCCCACGTCGACGACGGCGGAGGGGGCGCCCGTGTGCGGCGACGACGCCGCGCCGTCCCCGGCGGCCGCGGCGGGCCTGCGTCCGGGCGACGAGATCGTCGAGTGGGACGGCACGGCCGTGACGTCGTGGGAGCAACTCTCCGGCGCGATCGCGGACGCCCCCGACCAGCAGGTCCCGGTGGTCGTGCTGCGCGACGGCGCGGAGGTCCCGCTGACCGTCACGACGTCGGACCGGCAGGTCCCGGTGGTCGAGGCCGACGGCACCGCGAAGGTCGGCGCCGACGGGCAGCCGGTCACGGAGACCGCGGGGTTCCTGGGCGTCACGCCGACGCAGGAGTACGAGCCGCTGCCGGTCTCGACCGTCCCGGAGGCGGTCTGGCAGCAGGTCTCCGGCACGGCGGGCATGATCGTCACGCTCCCGGTGCGCATCGGCGACGCCGCGGTGCAGGCGTTCACCGACGAGCCGCGGTCGCAGGACTCCGTGGTGTCCGTGGTCGGTGTCGGCCGGATGGCCGTGGACGCCGTCGCCGCGGACGCCCCCGTGATCAGCACGCTGCAGTTCCTGCTGAGCCTGCTGGCCGCGCTCAACGTGGCGCTCTTCGTCTTCAACCTCATCCCGCTGCTGCCGCTGGACGGCGGGCACGTCGTCAACGCCCTGTACGAGGGCGCCAAGCGCACGCTCGCGCGGCTGCGCGGGCTCCCGCGGCCCGGTCCGGCCGACGTCGCGCGGATGATGCCGTTGGCCTACGTGATGTTCGTCGTGCTCGTCGGCACCGGGGCGATCCTCATCGTCGCGGACCTGGTCGACCCGGTACGCCTGGGCTGAGGACCCTCGCCGCCGGCCCGGTCCGGTGAAGGTCGTGCGTGACGACGCGCGGGGATTCCGTGCCGGTGCGGTGCCCGCGTGCGTAGCACCCGCCCGCAGGCGCGATACTGGCACCGTGACTGCGATCAATCTCGGCATGCCTACTCCGCCCGCGCCCACGCTGGCCCCGCGCCGCAAGTCCCGCAAGATCCAGGTGGGCAAGGTGGCCGTCGGCGGTGACGCGCCGATCAGCATCCAGTCCATGACGACGACCCCGACGACGGACATCAACGCGACGCTGCAGCAGATCGCGGAGCTGACGGCGTCGGGCTGCGACATCGTGCGCGTCGCGGTGCCGACCATCGACGACGCGGAGGCGCTGCCCGCCATCGCGAAGAAGTCGCAGATCCCGGTCATCGCGGACATCCACTTCCAGCCCAAGTACGTGTTCGCCGCGATCGACGCCGGCTGCGCCGCCGTGCGCGTGAACCCGGGCAACATCCGCAAGTTCGACGACCAGGTCAAGGAGATCGCGAAGGCGGCCTCCGACGCCGGGGTCTCGCTGCGGATCGGCGTCAACGCCGGCTCCCTCGACAAGCGCCTGCTGGAGAAGTACGGCAAGCCGACCGCGGAGGCGCTGGTCGAGTCCGCCGTGTGGGAGGCGAGCCTGTTCGAGGAGCACGGATTCCACGACTTCAAGATCTCCGTGAAGCACAACGACCCGGTGGTCATGGTGCGCGCCTACGAGCTGCTCGCGCAGCGCGGCGACTGGCCGCTGCACCTCGGCGTCACCGAGGCGGGCCCGGCGTTCCAGGGCACGATCAAGTCGGCCACCGCGTTCGGGGCCCTGCTCAGCCAGGGCATCGGCGACACGATCCGGGTGTCGCTGTCCGCGCCGCCGGTCGAGGAGGTCAAGGTCGGCACGCAGATCCTGCAGGCGCTCAACCTGCGCCCGCGCAAGCTCGAGATCGTCTCCTGCCCGTCGTGCGGCCGCGCCCAGGTGGACGTCTACACGCTCGCCGAGAAGGTCACCGCGGGTCTCGAGGGGATGACGGTCCCGCTGCGCGTCGCGGTCATGGGTTGCGTCGTCAACGGCCCGGGCGAGGCGCGCGAGGCCGACCTCGGCGTCGCGTCGGGCAACGGCAAGGGCCAGATCTTCGTCAAGGGTGAGGTCATCAAGACCGTCCCGGAGGCGATGATCGTCGAGACCCTCATCGAGGAGGCGATGCGCATCGCCGAGACGATGCCCGCCCCCGAGAACGAGGCGCAGGCCGGGGCCCCCGAGGTCACGGTCGGCTGACGGTCCGGCCGACAGGTCGACCTGTGGCGGCCGCATCGGGGACGATGGCGGGAGGGCCCACGGCGGCGAAGGGGGCGTGATGGGCGGCTGGCGACCGGCGGTGCGGGCGCGCGGCGACGCGCGCGGCCTCGACGTGCGCCGCCCGCGGGCCCGCGTCCTCGGCCAGGAGGACCTCGCCGAGGCCCGCGCCCTGTGCGCCCTCGACCCGGTGACGTCGGTGCTCGCGGCGGCGCGGCTCGAGGTGGCGGCGGTGGCAGGCTTCGCCGCCGCCGGCGGGCAGGCCTGGGGCTTCCCGGCGACGGGCCCGCTGGTCGCGGTCTGCTGGTCCGGCGCGAACCTCGTCCCCGTGCTGGGCCCGGACCTCGCGGGCCGCGACGCGGACGACGCCGTCGCCGCGTTCGCCGCGACGGCCCGCGCCCAGGGGCGGCGCTCCTCGTCGATCGTGGGGGAGCGGACGGCGGCGCTCGCGCTCTGGGACCTGCTCGCGCCCCGCTGGCCGCCGGCGCGCGAGGTGCGCGCCGACCAGCCGTCCCTCGCGATCGCGCGCGACCCCGACGTGGAGCCCGACCCGGAGGTGCGGCGCTCGACCCTCGGCGAGGTGGACGCCGTGCTGCCCGCCTGCGTGCGGATGTTCGCGGAGGAGGTCGGCTACGCCCCGGCCGCGTCGCCGGGCAGCGCGTACGCCCTGCGCGTACGCTCCCTCGTGGCCGAGGGGCGGTCGTTCGTGCGCATGGAGGCAGCCGGTTCGACCTCGGGCGCGGGCACCGGACCCGGGCCCTTCGTCGCCTTCAAGGCCGAGCTGGGCGCGGTCGCGGGCGGGGTGGCGCAGGTGCAGGGCGTGTGGGTCGACCCGCTGCGGCGCGGGCGCGGCCTGGCCGCGCCCGGCATGGCCGCCGTCGTCGTCGCGACGCGGCGCGAGGTGGCGCCCGTGGTCTCCCTGTACGTCAACGCCTTCAACGCGCCCGCGCTCGCCACCTACCGGCGCGTGGGCTTCGAGCAGGTCGGCACGTTCACGACGGTGCTGTTCTGACCGGTGCCCTGCGGTTCCCGGATCTGTCCGGATCGTGAGATGGTACGGCGCGTGACGACGCGAGCGACGGCAGTTGCCGGGGTGAGGTCCGTGAGGGATCGACGGGCGGGACGACGATGAGGGCGCTGTACAAGCCGGGGCCGGGCCCCGGGCTGGAGCTGGTGGAGCGGCCCGAGCCGGAGGCCGGCATCGGCGACGTGAAGATCCGGGTGCTGCGCACCGGCATCTGCGGCACCGACCTGCACATCGACCGCTGGGACGACTGGGCCGCGTCCACGATCGCGGCGCCGCTGGTGCCCGGCCACGAGTTCGTCGGCGAGGTCGTCGAGGTCGGGGAGACGGTGCACGACGTCGCCGTGGGCGACCTCGTCTCGGGCGAGGGGCACATCGTCTGCGGCACCTGCCGCAACTGCCGCGCCGGGCGCCGCCAGATGTGCATCCGCACCCAGGGCCTCGGCCTGCACCGCGACGGCGCGTTCGCCGAGTACGTCGTGCTGCCCGCCACCAACGTGTGGGTGCACCACGCCGAGGTCGACCTGGACGTCGCGGCGATCTTCGACCCGCTCGGCAACGCGGTCCACACGGCGCTCGCGTTCCCGGTGATCGGCGAGGACGTGCTCGTGTCCGGCTGCGGGCCCATCGGGCTCATGGCGATCGCCGTCGCCCGGCACGCGGGCGCCCACCTCGTGGTGGGCACGGACGTCAGCCCGGCCCGGCTCGAGATGGCCAAGGCCATGGGCGCGGACGCCGCCCTCGACGTGCGCACGGCCCGGGTCGCCGACGCGCAGCGCGAGCTCGGCCTGCGCGAGGGGTTCGACGTCGGCTTCGAGATGAGCGGGGCACCGAGCGCGCTGCCCGAGATGATCGAGAACATGAACCACGGCGGGCGGATCGCGATGCTCGGCCTGCCGTCCGGGCCGATCGCCGTCGACTGGGGCACGGTCGTGACGCACATGCTCACGCTCAAGGGCATCTACGGCCGGGAGATGTTCGAGACGTGGCAGGCGATGGACGCGATGCTGCGCACCAGCGCGACCCTGCGGACGGCGATCGCGTCGGTCGTGACCGACCGGCTCCCCGCGAGCCGCTGGCGCGAGGGGTTCGAGGCCGCGGCCTCCGCGCACGGCGGCAAGGTCGTGCTCGACTGGACGGACTGGGGCGACGGGCAGGACGACGCGCAGGACGACGCGCAGGACGACGAGGGGAAGGCGTAGCGATGTACGGGACGTTCCGGGAGCACCTGGCGGGCCAGCTCGCCGAGATCGAGAGCGCGGGTCTCACCAAGCACGAGCGCGGCATCGCCGGCCCGCAGGGCGCGCGCATCCGCGCCGACGGCGCCGAGCTGCTCAACTTCTGCGCCAACAACTACCTCGGGCTGGCCGACGACCCGCGCATCGTCGCGGCGGCGCGGCACGCCCTCGACACGTGGGGCTACGGGCTGGCGAGCGTGCGGTTCATCTGCGGCACGCAGGACCAGCACCGCGACCTGGAGCAGCGCCTGGCGGGCTTCCTGGGGACGGACGACTCGATCCTGTTCTCGTCGTGCTTCGACGCCAACGGCGGGGTCTTCGAGACGCTGTTCGGCGCCGACGACGCGATCGTGTCGGACGCGCTCAACCACGCCTCGCTCATCGACGGCATCCGCCTGTCGAAGGCCGCCCGGTTCCGCTACCGGAACCGGGACATGGCCGACCTCGAGGACCAGCTCCGCGCGGCGCGCGACGGCGGCGCCCGCCACGTCGTGGTCGTCACGGACGGCGTGTTCTCGATGGACGGCTACCTCGCGCCGCTGCGCGAGATCTGCGACCTCGCCGACCGGTACTCCGCGCTCGTCCTCGTGGACGACTCGCACGCGGTGGGGTTCATGGGCGACCACGGCCGCGGGACGCCGGAGCTGCTCGGCGTCGCGGACCGCGTGGACATCCTCACGGGCACGTTCGGCAAGGCCCTGGGCGGCGCGTCCGGCGGCTACGTCGCGGCGCACCAGGAGATCGTCGACCTGCTGCGGCAGCGCGCCCGCCCCTACCTGTTCTCGAACACGCTGGCGCCGACGATCGTGGCGGGCACCCTCACGGCGCTCGACCTCGTGGAGGGCTCCGCGGACCTGCGCGCCAGGCTGACCGAGAACGCCGCCCTGTTCCGTCGTCTCATGACCGAGGCGGGCTTCGACCTGCTGCCCGGCGAGCACCCGATCGTGCCGGTGATGGTCGGCGACGCCGTGCTCGCGGCGAAGGTGGCGGCGGCGATGGGGGAGCGCGGCGTGTACGTCACGGCCTTCTCGTTCCCGGTCGTGCCGCGCGGCGAGGCGCGCATCCGCGTCCAGCTCTCCGCCGCCCACACACCGGAGCAGGTCCGCGCGTGCGTCGACGCCTTCGTGGCGTCGCGCGACGCGGTCGCGGCAGGCTGACCAGCCGGCCTGCTACTTCAGCAGCCTCGACATCCGCCGGTCGGCGAGCACCTGCCCGCCGGTCTGGCAGGTGGCGCAGTACTGCAGCGAGCGGTCGGCGAAGCTGACCTCGCGCACGACGTCGCCGCAGACCGGGCACGCCTCGCCCGTGCGGCCGTGCACGCGCATCCCCGCGCGCTTGGCGTCCTTGAGCTCCTTGGCGGGCTTGCCCGACGACGCCGCCACGGCGTCGCGCAGGGTGGTGACGACGGCGTCGTGCAGCGCCGCGACCTCGTCCGGGGTGAACGACCGGGTGAGCTTGAACGGCGAGACCCGCGCGACGTGCAGGATCTCGTCGGAGTAGGCGTTGCCGATCCCGGCGATCGCCCGCTGGTCGCGCAGCAGGCCCTTGACCTGCTGGTTCCTGTCCTGCATCAGCGCGGCGAGCGCGTCCGGGGTGAAGGCGTCCGAGAGCGGGTCGACGCCGAGCGTGGCGACCTGCTCCACCTCCTGCGGGTCGCGCACCACGTGCACCGCCAGGCGCTTGCGGGTGCCCGCCTCGGTGAGGTCGAAGCCTGCGCCGTCGTCGAGCCGCACCCGCAGCGCCAGCGCCGCCCCGCGCGACGAGCCGCCCATGCGCGGGCGTACCGGCGTGGTCGGCGCCTGGTCCGACCAGCGCACCCAGCCGCCGCGCGACAGGTGGAACAGCAGGTGCGTCTCGCCGCCGTCGGGACCGACCGTGAGATCGAGCCACTTCCCGTGGCGGGTGACGCCGCGGACCTCCTGTCCGACGAGCGCGGTCACGGGCGGGTCGAACGTCTTGAGCGCGGCGATGGCCGCGACGTCGGCGGCGACGACGCGGTGGCCGGTCGTACGAGCGTCGAGGAACTCCGCCAGCGCCTGCACCTCGGGAAGCTCGGGCATGCCGCCATGCTGCCAGCACGGTGCGACGGCGACCAGTGATGCGACGGCGACACCGGCCGGGGGAGGCCCGCCGCGCCGCTAGGCTTGCCCCCATGTCGATCGCGTCCGCCCGTCAGCCCCAGGGCGACCTGCTCCGCCTGTCCCACCTCTTCGTCCGCACCCTGCGCGAGGACCCGGCCGACGCCGAGGTCGCGAGCCACCGGCTGCTGGTGCGCGCCGGCTACATCCGCCGCGCGGCCCCCGGCATCTACTCCTGGCTGCCGCTCGGCCTGCGCGTGCTGGCGAAGATCGAGGCCGTCGTCCGCGAGGAGATGGAGGCGATCGGTGCGCAGGAGGTGCACTTCCCGGCGCTGCTGCCGCGCGAGCCCTACGAGGCCACCGGCCGCTGGACCGAGTACGGCCCCAACCTCTTCCGGCTGCAGGACCGCAAGGAGGCCGACTACCTCCTGGCGCCCACGCACGAGGAGCTGTTCACGCTGCTGGTGAAGGACCTGTACTCGTCGTACAAGGACCTGCCCCTCGCGCTGTACCAGATCCAGACGAAGTACCGCGACGAGGCCCGGCCCCGCGCCGGCCTCATCCGCGGGCGCGAGTTCATCATGAAGGACGCCTACTCCTTCGACATCGACGACGAGGGCCTCGCGGCGGCGTACGAGCGTCAGCGCGGCGCGTACCAGCGGATCTTCGACCGCCTCGGCCTCGACTACGTCATCGTCTCCGCGACCTCCGGCGCGATGGGCGGCTCCCGCTCGGAGGAGTTCCTGTCCCCGTCGCCCATCGGCGAGGACACGTTCGTGCGCTCGGCGGGTGGGTACGCCGCGAACGTCGAGGCCGTGGTCACGCCCGTGCCGGACGCGCTCCCGTACGACGACGCCCCGTCCGCGCACGTCGAGGACACCCCCGACACCCCGACCATCGAGTCGCTGGTGGCGTGCGCGAACGAGAAGCACGCCCGCCCCGACCGTCCCTGGACCGCCGCGGACACGCTGAAGAACGTGGTGCTCGCCGTCACGCACCCGGACGGCCGGCGCGAGCTGCTCGTCGTGGGGCTGCCGGGCGACCGCGAGGTCGACGTCAAGCGTCTCGAGGCCTCCCTCACCCCGGCCGAGGCCGAGCCCGCCACCGAGGCGGACTTCGCCGCGCACCCGGAGCTCGTCAAGGGGTACATCGGCCCCGGCGTGCTGGGGCCGCAGGGTGCGCAGGTCGAGGCCGAGGACGGCTCGACGAGCTCCGCGATCCGGTACCTGCTCGACCCGCGCGTGGTGCCCGGCACCCGGTGGATCACCGGCGCCGACGCCCCGGGCCGGCACGTCTTCGACCTGGTGGCGGGCCGCGACTTCGCCGCCGACGGCACCATCGAGGCGGCCGAGGTGCGCGCCGGCGACCCCGCGCCCGACGGCTCCGGGCCCCTCGAGCTCGCGCGGGGCATCGAGATCGGCCACATCTTCCAGCTCGGCCGCAAGTACGCCGAGGCGCTCGACCTCAAGGTGCTCGACGTGAACGGCAAGGCCGTGACCGTCACCATGGGCTCGTACGGGATCGGCGTGACGCGGGCCCTCGCGGCGCTCGCGGAGGTCAACCACGACGACAAGGGCCTCGCGTGGCCGGCGCACGTCGCCCCCGCGCACGTGCACGTCGTCGCGACCGGCAAGGGGACGGAGGTGTTCGACGCCGCCGAGAAGCTCGCCACCGAGCTGGTCGACGCGGGCGTCGAGGTGATCTACGACGACCGCCCCAAGGTGTCGCCCGGCGTGAAGTTCGCCGACGCGGAGCTCTTCGGCGTGCCGCTGATCGTCGTCGTCGGCCGCGGTCTCGCGGACGGCCTGGTGGAGGTGCGCCCGCGCGCCGGAGCGTCGGAGCAGGTCCCCGTGGCCGACGCGGCGCGGGTCGTGACCGAGCGCGTCGCGGCCCTGCTGGCGGACTGACACCACCGCGCGGGACGTCCCGCGGAGGTCAGGCGGACGCGTCGTCCCCGGCCTGCTCCGGCAGGCCGGGGAACGGCTCGGGCTCGGCGCCCCAGTCGTCGAGGGCCACGGCGGAGTCGACCAGCAGGTCGACGAGCACCCCGCGGGTGCCGGCCGCCGTCGTGCCGACGAGGGACGCGTAGTCCGTGGCGAGGTCGTTCTCCAGGTCGATCACCAGCGCGTCGTCGCCCTGGTCCGCGAGCCGCGGCACGGCGTAGGCGGCGCGACGCGGGTCGTCCGCCGTGGCCTGCGTGCCCGCCACGGCAGCCCACCCGTCGGCCCGCTGCGCGTGCACCTCGACCCGCTCGAGCAGCCGTTCGCGCGTCGTGCCCGAGCCGATCGCCGCCCGCAGCTGCAGCGCGTAGCGGGTCGCGTCCTCGGACACGACGAGCGTGCTCAGGTCGTGGGGCGTCAGCCCTTCGGGCACCGGTCCGTCGTCCGCCGCTCCCTCGTCCGCCTGCCCGTCCGCCTCGCCGTCGTCCTGCCCGGCGGCGGAGGCGTCGTCGGAGGGAACGTCGGGGGAGGGCACCTCCTGCTCGGCCTCCTCGGCGTCCTCCTCGGTGTCCGCGTCGTCCTGGTCGGCCTCCACCGGCACGGGTACGCGAGGTTCGACGACGTCGGGCCCGGCGACGTCGACCAGCGCCGCGAGGCGCTCGCCCGAGACGGTCTGGGCAGCGCCGACCGACGCCAGCAGCCGGGCCAGCGGCCCGTCGCCGGTGGTCCCGGCGGCCGTCCGCGACCGGGCGGCCGCGTCGTCGAGCGCCTGGACGACGTCGGCCGGGGTCGCCCTGTCCCAGGCCGAGGACTGCGTGTCGGTGGGCGCGCCGGTGGCGAGGCCGGAGTCGTACTCGCCGCCGAGCGCCTCGGCCTGCTCGCGCGAGGACGCGGCGATGCGCGTGAGCTCGGCGACGACACGCTTGCGGGACGTGGGCACCTCCTCGAGCGCGGCCTCGGCGCCGTCGGCCACGAGGAGGGCGTCCGCGACGGCGGTGCGGCGCACCACCTCGAGGCTGTCGGGCACCGGCTCGCCCGCGGGAGGGGCCTCCAGCCGTACCCCGCACCCGGCGAGGAGCCCGACGGCGAGCAGCGCCCCCGCGGCGGCCAGGGGGCGGCGCCGGGCGGCGGTCGGGGCCGCGCCGGTCACGTCGTCGTCGGCGGACCGGTCGGGGGTGGGCTGAGGTTCCATCGAGGCCGATGATGCCACGCGCGCGGCCCCGCCCGTGTGACGTTCCTCCGCCCGTCGGGGGCGGCGGACGGCGCGGGACCGGCCCGTCGTTCGTTACGCTGGTCGCTGCACACAACGACACACCGGCCGCGGGACGTCCCGGCGCGGGAGCACACGGCAGTCCACGACGTGACCCACGGGAGGCAGGGATGGCAGCGCAGCACGGCCGCACGACGGCGGGCGGGGCGAAGGCCGAGGCGGTGCGGCGGGTCGTCACCCCGGCGGTCGACGCCGCGGACCTGTTCCTCGAGGACGTCGTCGTCACGCAGGCCGGCGCGAAGTCGGTCGTGCGCGTCACGGTGGACCTCCCCGAAGACGTGCCGGGCAGCCTCGACTCCGACACCCTCGGCGACGTCTCGCGCGCGATCTCCGCCGCGCTGGACGCCGACGACGTCGTCCCCGGCGCGTACACGCTCGAGATCTCGACGCCCGGCACCTCCCGGCCGCTGACCGAGGTGCGCCACTTCCGGCGCGCCCGCGGCCGCCTGGTGGTGCTGCGGCTGCGCACGGGGGGCACGACGTCCGGGCGCCTGGTGGAGGTCGAGGCCGGGGCGGGCGACGACGCGGAGCTCGTGCTGGAGGACGGCACCCGGGTGCCCCTCGCCGACGTGCGCCAGGGCAAGATCGAGGTCGAGCTGAAGCGCCTGGACGAGGCGCCCCTCGACACGGACACGGACACGGACACGGGCGCCGCCCGGGACCACACCACGGGCTCTGCCCGTCACGAGGAAGGCTGACGATGGACATCGACATGAGCACGCTTCGGCTGCTGGAGCGGGAGCGGGACATCAGCCTCGACGTCCTCGTGGAAGCGATCGAGCAGGCGCTGCTGTCGGCCTACCACCGCACGCCCGACGCCTACCCGCGCGCCCGCGTCGAGGTGGACCGCAAGTCCGGCCACGTCGCCGTGTGGGCGCGCGAGGAGATCCGCACGCCGGACCCCGAGGACCCCGAGGCGCGGCCCACGATCGAGCTGGGGCCCGAGTTCGACCACACGCCCGCGGACTTCGGCCGCATCGCCACGGCGACGGCGCGGCAGGTCATCGTGCAGCGGCTGCGCGACGCCGAGGACGACCAGGTGCTCGGCATGTTCCGCGGCAAGGAGGGCGAGGTCCTCGCCGGCGTCATCCAGCAGGGCCGCGACCCGCGGGTCGTCCTCGTGGACGTGGGCGGCACCGAGGCCGTCCTGCCGCCGCACGAGCAGGTGCCCACCGAGGAGTACGTGCACGGCGAGCGGCTGCGCGCCTACGTGGTCGAGGTGTCGCGGGGGATGAAGGGCGCCCAGGTGGTGCTGAGCCGCACGCACCCGGGCCTGGTGCGCAAGCTCTTCGAGCTCGAGGTCCCGGAGATCGCGGACGGTGCCGTCGAGATCACGGCCATCGCCCGCGAGGCGGGTCACCGGTCCAAGGTCGCCGTCCGGTCCAAGGTGGCCGGGCTGAACGCCAAGGGCGCCTGCATCGGCCCGATGGGAGCGCGCGTGCGTGCCGTGATGGCGGAGCTGCACGGGGAGAAGATCGACATCGTCGACCACAGCGACGACCCTGCCCGCTTCGTGGCCAACGCGCTCTCGCCGGCACGTGTGACCTCCGTCACCGTGGTCGACGCCGACGCCAAGGCCGCGCGGGCGGTCGTGCCGGACTACCAGCTGTCGCTCGCGATCGGCAAGGAGGGGCAGAACGCCCGTCTCGCCGCGAAGCTGACGGGCTGGCGCATCGACATCCGGTCGGACGAGGCGGCGCCCGCCGGCGGCGGTGTGGAGGGCGACGACGCAGGTGGCCCCGCGGCGAGCCGCGGGGCCGAGGGCTGAGGCCGGTCACGGCACGTGGGTCGTCGCGCTAGACTGTCGGGGACCGGGCCACGCGCCCAGCCCTCGACCTCCCCACGTACCCTTCCGGAAACCTCCGGCCCGGTACGGACGTGCGTCGGGTGCAGGGAGCGTGACCAGCGGTCCGCTCTTCTGCGGCTGGTGCTCGAGCCGTCGGGACGCGAGGGAGTCCTCGTGGTCGACGTGCGAGGGTGCCTGCCGGGGCGTGGCGCCTGGATCCATCCGACGCCCGCCTGCCTGGCGCTCGCCGAGCGTCGTCGGGCCGTGCCGCGCGCCCTGCGCGTCACGGGGCCCCTCGACCTCTCCGGCGTCCGGGAACACCTGGAGCGGCGAGACCGTTGAGTCCCTCCGGTCCGCACCGCCAACCGGCGGCCGGACCATCGCGACCGAGCATGCTCGGCCGCACCCACTGAAGTCGACAAGGAAGCGGGTCAGAAGCCGATGGGCACCCGATGAGTTCCGTGCGATGAGTACTCGGTACTAACGACGGTCCTCCCTGTCTCGCAGGAGGGCCGAGACAGGAGAGTTGTGGCGAAGATCCGCGTTCACGAGCTGGCCAAGCAGCTCGGGGTGGAGAGCAAGACCCTGCTCGCCGACCTGAAGTCGGCGGGCGAGTTCGTCCGTTCGGCGTCCTCGACGCTCGAGGCACCGGTCGAGCGAGCCATGCGCGACAAGTACAAGGGCGCGGCCCCCGCGTCCTCGGGCGCCCCGGCGAGCAAGCCCGCCGAGCCGAAGGCTGCGGCGCCCCGCGCCGAGCAGAAGCCCGCTCCGGCGAAGCCTGCCCCCAAGCCCGCCGCGCAGAAGCCGACGCCCGCGCCCGAGGCCGAGGCGCCCGCCGCCCCGGCGGCGGCCGCGACGCCCGCCGCGGCAGCGCCGGAGTCCCCGGCCAGGCCCGCCAACCGTCCCGGCGCGCCGACCCCCGGTCCGCGTCCCGCGGCGCCGAAGCCGGCACCGGCCGCGCGCGAGCAGCGCGACGGCGGGCGTGACGGTGGTCGCGACGGCGGCAAGGGCGGCCGCTCCCCGCGTCCGGGCAACAACCCGTTCGCGTCGAGCCAGGGCATGCCGCGCCAGGGGCAGCGCCCCGGCGGCGCCGGCGGCCCGCGCCCGGGCAACAACCCGTTCGCGTCCAGCCAGGGCATGCCGCGCCCCGGTCAGCGCCCGGACCGCGGCGAGGCCGCGCCCGAGCGTTCCGGCGAGCGTCCGGGCGGTCCCCGTCCGGGTGGCCCCCGTCCCGGTGGCCCGCGTCCCGCGGCGCCCCGTCCCGGCGGGCCGCGCCCCAACCCCGGCATGATGCCGGGCAAGACCTCGATGCCGCGCCCCGGCGAGCGTCCGGCGCCCTCGGGCGGCGGTCGTGGCGGCCGCGGTGGCGGCCCCGGCGGTGGCGGTGGCTTCCGTCCCGGCGGTGGCGGCGGCTTCGGCGGCCGTCCCGGCGGCCGTGGTGGCGCCGGTCGCGGCTCCACGCAGGGTGCGTTCGGCCGCGCAGGCGGCCGTCCGGTCCGCGGGCGGAAGTCGAAGCGCGCGAAGCGCCAGGAGTTCGAGCAGATGCAGGCGCCGTCGCTCGGCGGCGTGCAGGTGCCCCGCGGCAACGGTTCGACCGTCGTCCGCCTGCGCCACGGCTCGTCGCTGAACGACTTCGCGGACAAGATCGACGCGAACCCCGCCAGCCTGGTCACGGTGCTGTTCCACCTCGGTGAGATGGCGACCGCGACGCAGTCGCTGGACGAGGACACGTTCGGCACGCTCGCGAACGAGCTCGGGTACGTCATCGAGATGGTCTCGGCCGAGGAGGAGGACCGGGAGCTGCTCGGGGCCTTCGACATCGACCTCGACGCCGAGCTCGAGGGCGAGTCCGACGAGGACCTCGCGGCGCGTCCTCCGGTCGTCACCGTCATGGGCCACGTCGACCACGGCAAGACGCGTCTTCTCGACGCGATCCGCCAGACCGACGTCGTCTCCGGCGAGGCCGGCGGCATCACCCAGCACATCGGTGCCTACCAGGTGCGCCGGGAGCACGAGGGCGTCGAGCGTCCGATCACGTTCATCGACACCCCGGGTCACGAGGCGTTCACCGCCATGCGTGCCCGTGGTGCCCAGGTGACCGACATCGCGATCCTCGTGGTCGCCGCCGACGACGGCGTCATGCCGCAGACGGTGGAGGCGCTCAACCACGCCCAGGCGGCCAACGTGCCGATCGTGGTCGCGGTGAACAAGGTGGACAAGGAGGGGGCCAACCCCGACAAGATCCGCCAGCAGCTCACCGAGTACAACCTGGTGGCCGAGGAGTACGGCGGCGACACGATGTTCGTCGACGTGTCCGCGAAGCAGAACCAGGGCATCGACCAGCTCCTCGAGGCCGTGCTGCTCACGGCGGACGCCTCGCTGGACCTCCGGGCGAACCCGGACAAGGACGCGCGAGGCGTGGCCATCGAGGCCAACCTCGACAAGGGCCGCGGCGCCGTCGCGACCGTCCTGGTCCAGTCGGGCACGCTGCACGTCGGCGACGCGATCGTCGCGGGCACGGCCCACGGCCGCGTTCGCGCCATGTTCGACGAGCACGGCACCGCGCTGACCGAGGCGGGCCCGGCCCGACCGGTCCTGGTGCTCGGCCTGGCGTCCGTGCCGAGCGCCGGCGACACCTTCCTGGTGGCGCCGGACGAGCGCACCGCCCGGCAGATCGCCGAGAAGCGCGAGGCAGCCGAGCGCGCCGCCCTCCTGGCCAAGCGCCGCAAGCGCATCAGCCTCGAGGACTTCACCAAGGCGCTCGAGCAGGGCAAGGTCGAGACCCTCAACCTGGTCCTCAAGGGCGACGTCTCCGGTGCCGTCGAGGCCCTGGAGGACGCGCTGCTCAAGATCGACGTGGGCGACGAGGTCGAGCTGCGGGTCATCCACCGCGGTGTCGGTGCGATCACGCAGAACGACGTCAACCTGGCCACGGTCGACAACGCGATCATCATCGGCTTCAACGTGAAGTTCGGTGAGCGTGTCGAGGACCTCGCGGACCGCGAGGGCGTCGAGGTCAAGTTCTACTCGGTCATCTACCAGGCGATCGACGACGTCGAGGCAGCCCTCAAGGGGATGCTCAAGCCGGAGTACGAGGAGGCCCAGCTGGGCACCGCGGAGATCCGCCAGGTCTTCCGCTCCTCGAAGTTCGGCAACATCGCGGGTTCGATCGTCCGGTCGGGCACCATCCGCCGCAACACCAAGGCGCGCGTCCTGCGCAACGGCAAGATCGTCGGGGACGACCTCACGATCGAGTCGCTGCGCCGCGAGAAGGACGACGTCACCGAGGTCCGCGAGGGCTTCGAGTGCGGTATCGGACTCGGGTCGTTCAACGACGTCACCGAGGGTGACATCATCGAGACCTTCGAGATGCGCGAGAAGCCGCGCGCCTGACGGTCGCGCCGCACGGTACAGCCCGACGGCGTCCCGCACCGGCCCCGCTCCGACAGGAGCAGGGCCGGGCGGGGCGCCGTCGGCGTCGAGAGAGGGAGACACACTATGCCCGGCCCCCAGGGCAACAACCGGCCCGAGAACCCGCGCGCCCGCAAGCTGGCGGACCGCATCAAGGAGATCGTCGCGCAGCTGCTCGACACGCGGATCAAGGACCCGCGTCTCGGCTTCGTCACGGTGACCGACGTCCGCGTGACCGGCGACCTGCAGAACGCCTCGATCTTCTACACCGTGCTCGGCACGGACGAGGAGCGGGCGGGCACGGCCGCGGCGCTGGAGAGCGCCAAGGGCATGATCCGCTCGGAGGTCGGCAAGCAGACCGGCGTGCGGCTCACCCCGACCATCGAGTTCTTCCTGGACTCGATGCCGGAGAACGCCGCGCACCTGGACGCCGCGCTCCTGGAGGCCCAGCGCCGGGACGCCGAGCTCGCCGCGCTGCGCGAGGGCAAGGGGTTCGCCGGCGACGAGGACCCGTACCGCAAGGCGCGCGAGGACGACGAGGACGAGTGAGCGGCCCCGGGGAGCGTCCGCCCCGCCGCCCCACCGCGCCCGACGGGTTCCTGGTGGTCGACAAGCCCGCGGGCTGGACCAGCCACGACGTCGTCGGCCGGTGCCGGCGGCTGGCGGGCACCCGCAAGGTCGGCCACGCGGGCACGCTCGACCCGATGGCGACGGGCGTGCTCGTCGTCGGGGTCGGCCGGGCCACGAAGCTGCTCACGTACGTGGTCGGGGCGGACAAGGCGTACGACGCGACGATCCGCCTGGGCGCCACCACCAGCACCGACGACGCGGAGGGCGAGGTCGTCGAGGCGCGCGGCGTCGGCGAGGGCGTCGACGACGCCGCCCTGGCGCGCGAGGTGGCCGTCCTGACGGGGGAGATCCGGCAGGTGCCCACCACGGTGAGCGCGATCAAGGTCGACGGCAAGCGTGCCTACGCGCGCGCCCGGGCGGGGGAGGACGTGGTCCTGGAGGCCCGGCCGGTCACCGTGAGCCGCTTCGACGTGCACGCCACGCGGCCCGCGACGACGGGCGACGGCGTGGCCGCGCTCGACGTCGACGTGACCGTCGTCGTGTCCTCGGGGACGTACGTCCGGGCGCTGGCCCGCGACCTGGGCGCCGCGCTCGGGACGGGCGGCCACCTCACGGCGCTGCGCCGTACGCGGGTGGGTGGCTACGACCTCGGCACGGCCCGCACGCTCGAGGAGCTCGAGGCCCAGGCCGACGCCGACGGCGTGCTCGCGACGGTGCCGCTCGCGGACGCCGCCCGGGCGACGTTCCCCGTGCGCGAGCTCACGCCGGACGAGGCGCGCGCCCTCGGCTACGGCCAGTGGGTGCCCGCGAGCGGCGAGCGGGGCACGGTCGCCGCGATCGGGCCGGACGGCGCGCTGGTCGCGCTGCTGGAGGACACCCGGCGGCGGGGCGAGGCGCTGGCGAAGCCCGTGCTCGTCCTCGCCCCGGCCGGCGGCTGACCCGGGCCGCTCGAGGCGGCCCGGGCGCAGCGCGGTGCGCGTCAGCCCTGCGGGGCCGGCTCGGCGAGCTGGGCGGCGCGCTCCAGCGCCTCGTCGCGCGCGGCCTCGGCGTCGGGCTCGAGGCCGCCCGCGGTGCGCAGGTGCCCCACGAGCGACATCACGACGCCTGCGCCCGCCCAGAGCCCGAGGGCGAGCCAGGCGCGCCCCGCGTCGGCGGCCGGGAAGTAGGACAGGTCGCGCAGCAGGGTGGCGCCCGCGCCCGGCGGGAACCACTGGCCGATCGCGCCCCAGTGCCACGGGAGGAACTCGGGCGGCATGGTGGCGCCGGAGATCGGGTTGGCGACCAGCATCATCGTGACGGCTCCGAGAGCGATGCCGGCCCGACCGAGCAGTGCCACGAACCCGGTGATGGGCGCGGCGACGGCCGCCAGGGCGAGGGCGGCGGCACCGGCGTTCGTCCACCAGTCGCCCTGCAGCGCCCCGAACCAGGACTGCAGCACCGCCACCAGGACGACGCCGCCCGCGGCCGCATAGACCGACACGGCGAGCACCCGGCGCACGGCGCCCACCACGAGCAGCGAGATCGCGATCCCGCCGATCATCCCGCCGAGCAGCAGAGGGAACATGGCCGCCGTCAGCCCGGCGCCCCGCGGGTCGTCGGCGGACAGGGGCACGACGTCGGTCACGGCGACGGTGGGAGCGGCGGACGCGTCCGCCCCCGAGGCGAGCGCCTGCTGGGCGAGCCCGTCCTGCAGCTGGCCCGCCGCCGCGGTGAGGAGCTGGCTCGTCACCGTGCTCGCGGCCGAGGCCGTGAGCACCTCGGGCGTCTCGCCCAGCACGATCGCGCCGTAGACGTCGCGGGACTCGACCGCGGCGACGGCGGCGTCGCGGTCGGCGACCGGCACGAGGTCGAGCGCTCCGGGCTGTGCCTCGTCGAGGGTGGCACCGAGGCCCGCGACGGCCTGCTCCGGGCTGGCGACGGCCACCGGGAGGTCCTTGGGCTCGGCGGTGACGGCGGGCCAGGAGAAGGCGAGCACGAGCACGCCGACGACGGCGGCGACGCCGAGCGCCACGGCTACGACCCGGCCCCACGGGGTGCGGGGGACCGGGCGCGGCGGGGAGGTGGGCGGTGCGGCGGGGGCGACGGTCGTCGACGACATGGTGGTCTCCGGTGCTGAGGACTGGGTCGAGAAATCAAAAAACGAATGTTCGTTCTTTATGGCAAGCCTGCGCGGGTGTCCCTAGACTTGTCAACCGTCCGCCAGTGCCCTCGGGAAGGGGTCCGATGCCACGAGTGACCGAGGCGCACCGCGAGGCGCGGCGCGCGCAGATCCGGGCCGCGGCCCTGCGGGCGTTCACCGCCAAGGGCTACCAGCGAGCCTCCATCTCCGACGTCGTCGCCGAGTCGGGGCTGTCGGCGGGCGCGATCTACGGCCACTACGACGGCAAGCAGGCGCTCTTCGCCGCGGTCGCCGAGGAGGTGCTCTCCCGGCGCAGCACGGAGATCGACGCCGCCGGCGACGACGGGGTCCCGCCCTCGCCGATCGAGGTGCTCACGATCCTCACGGGCGGCATGGCCCGGGACCTCGAGGACGGGAAGGTGCTCGTCCAGCTCTGGTCGGAGTCCACCGTGGACCCGGTGATCCACGATGTCGTCCAGCACGTCGTCGTCGACCTGCGGAACGTCCTGACCGCTGCGCTGCAGGCGTGGTTCGGGGCGCGGCCCGACCTGGCGCCCGACGGGCCCGACGCCGCGGCGCGGTTGCTGCTCCCCGTGATGATGGGGCTGGGCCAGGGGTTTCTCATGCAGCGCGCGCTGCTCGACGACTTCGACCCGGAGCGCTATCTCACGGCCGCCGCGGCGGTGCTCCCGGGGTGAGGCGGTCCGCGGCCCCGGCGTCGGTCTATCCTTGACGGTCGGCACCCGGCGCGGGTGCCGACGGCCGGCCATCGACGAGACGGAGCGCGACGCGTGCAGGTGTTCACGGACCTGGACCAGGTCCCCGACGGGTTCGGTCCGTCGGTCGTCACGATCGGCAACTTCGACGGCGTCCACCGCGGTCACCAGGCCGTGCTGGGGCGCCTCGTGGGCCTGGCCCGCGCCGACGAACGGCTCGCGGTGGCGCTCACCTTCGACCCGCACCCGGCCCAGGTGCACCGCCCGGAGACGGCGCCGGAGCTCCTGACGGGGCTGCGCGACCGGCTCGACCTCATGGGCCGTGCGGGCCTCGACGCCGTGCTGGTCGTGCCGTACACGCTCGACCTCGCCGCGCTGACGCCGGAGGAGTTCGTCACCCGGTACCTCACGGGCGGCCTGGGCGCACGCACCGTCGTCGTCGGGCACGACGTGCGGTTCGGCAAGGGCAACGCCGGCACGCTCGCCACGATGGTGGAGCTCGGCGGCACGCACGGCTTCGAGGTCGTGGCCGTGGACGACGTGGGCGAGTGCGCGCCGGGCAGCGCCGGGGCCCGCGAGCGCTGGTCGTCGTCGGCGGCGCGCGCGCTGCTCGCCGAGGGCGACGTGGCGCAGGCGGCCGAGGTGCTCGGCCGCCCCCACCGGGTGCGCGGCACCGTGGTGCACGGGGACGCGCGCGGGCGCGAGCTCGGCTTTCCCACCGCGAACCTCGGCCACGTCGAGGGCATGGTCCCCGCCGACGGCGTGTACGCCGGTCGGCTGCTGCGGCCGGCGCTCGCCCAGGAGGACCCCGGGAACCCCGACGCGGACCTGCCCGCCGCCATCTCCGTGGGCACCAACCCGACCTTCGACGGCGTGGAGCGCCGCGTCGAGGCCTACGTGCTCGACCGTGACGACCTGGACCTCTACGGGGAGACGGTCGTGCTGGAGCTGGTCGAGCGGCTGCGCCCGACCCTGCGCTTCGACGGCATCGATCCGCTCATCGAGCAGATGCACGCGGATGTCGCGCGGGCGCGCGACATCCTGCGCTGACCCGCGCGAGCGGGTGAAAGTCCCCGCGGCCGGTCACGGCCGCGGGGGAGGTCCCTCCTTCCTGGCGGGACGGACCGGGCGGGCCCGGTCCGTGGGCCGCGGTGACACCGCGGGCCCGTCGCGGCGCGCCACCGCCCTCCCTGATCCACGGCGGTGGCCGCGTCGCAGCGCGCAGTCCCGGGCCGCCTCCCGTGCTGATCGCCGGTGGCGGCCCGGGACCCGCCCCGCGCCCGGCGGCGCCCCGCGCCCGCTTCTCCCGAGAGGGGCAGAGCCATGGCGGCTCAGCAGACCATCGAGCAGGAAGCGCCCGAGCCCGGGCACGACCTCCACTCGGACCCGGTCGGCCGGACGGTGCGCAGCGTGCGCCACGGCGGCCAGGTGCGCCCGCGCCCGCGACCCCGACCGCGACCGGATCCCGACCCGGGGTCGTCGCCGGCCCCGTTGCTCCACGAGACGGAGCTCGCCGTCCTGCGCGACATCGTGGAGGACCGCTTCGAGGCGACGACGTCGTTCGACTACCTCTTCCGCGGCCTGCGCGGGCACTTCCCCGCCGCGCACCTGCCGGTCACCGACGGCGGCGACCCGCCCGAAGGGCCGGTCGCGGGACCCACCGTGGACGCGGTCGTCGCGGCCCTGAAGAAGCTCGGCGCCGGGATGATCGAGCCGGCGGGCCCGCCGAACCCGGCGCTGGACTCGACGATCCCCGCGATCTACACCTACTGGGGCCAGTTCATCGACCACGACATCACGCTCAACACCAACGGCCCGGACGGTCCGCCGGAGGCGGGGGAGCGGCCCCGGCCGGGCGACCTCGTGCTGGGCGACATCGTCTCCGACCCGTTCACGGCGTTCCCGCCGGAGGTCGTGGTCCGCAGCCTGCACAACGGTCGGCACCCGTTCCTCAACCTCGACAGCCTGTACGGCAGCGGGCCGCGGTTCCCGGGTGAGGCCGGACGGCGGACCACCCGCAGCGAGGCCGCGTACGCCACGACCGACCAGACCAAGCTCGCGCTCGGTCGGGTGGCGACGACCCCGATCCCCGGGTTCGAGCTCGTCCCGCCGGGCGACGACCCGCAGCGCGACCTGCCGCGGTTCTCGTCGGAGGAGATCGCAGGACTCGACGTCCCGGAGGACGAGCGGCCGGCCCCCGGTTCGGCGAAGATCCCCGACGGGCGCAACGACGAGAACCTCGTCGTGGCCCAGCTGCACCTGGGGTTGATCCGGTTCCACAACGCGGTCGTGGACTGGGTCCGCCGCACCGAGCCGTGGCTCACGGTGGACGAGCGGGCGGTCTTCGACCGCGCCCAGCAGCTCACCCAGCACCACTACCAGTGGCTGGTGGTCCACGACTACCTGCGCACGCTCACCAAGCCGGGGGTGCTGGACGAGGTGCTCGTCGAGCCGTCGCTGCTCTTCCGGCCCCGTCGCAAGGTCGCCATGCCGCTGGAGTTCGCCGTGGCCGCGTTCCGGTTCGGGCACTCGATGGTGCGCAACGGCTACGACTTCAACCTCAACTTCGGCAAGGTCGTCCCACCGGCGGCGGCGCCGCGGGCCGCGTTCGCGAGCCTGGTACAGCTCTTCGAGTTCACCGGGGGCGGCGGGCTGGTCCCCACCGGGGCGCCGCCCGGCGAGGTGCTCCCGTCCAACTGGCCGATCGACTGGGCCCGCTTCGTCGACAAGGGCGACCCGGACCGCCGGCGTTCCGCGGCGAAGATCGACCCGTTCCTGGCGGCCGGCCTGGCCACCATGCTCAAGGAGGGCACCGACCCCGGCCTGGCCCCGGAGATCAGCGCCCTGCTCAAGCAGCTCGCGCAGCGCAACCTGCTGCGGGGGTACTGGCTGTCCCTGCCCACCGGGGAGGCGGTGGCCGAGGCGCTGCACGTGCCGGCCCTGTCCGCCGAGCAGCTCACTCGCGGCGCCGCGCAGGGCGTCAAGGACGCCCTGGCGGAGCTCGACGGCACGCCCCTGTGGTACTACGTGCTCAAGGAGGCCGAGATCCAGGGGAACGGCAACTTCCTCGGCGACGTCGGCAGCCGGATCCTGTGCGAGACGTTCGTCTACCTGCTCAAGGCCGACGACACGTCGTACCTCGCCACGGGCTGGACCCCGGCGCAGGGGGTACGGATCGACGGCGGGAAGATGATCACGACGATCGGCGACCTGCTCCGCTTCGCCGGCGTCCTGACCCTCGACGACGGCACGACGTTCCGCCAGGTCGACGGCCGTCCGGCGGGTCACGACGGCGACTGAACCGTCCCCTGCTGTGTCGTGGCACACGTCGCGGCGCCCCCCCGCGCCCCGCGGGCGGGGCGGGGGGGGGAAGGGGGGGGGGGGCGGACCGCCGCGGCGGCCGAGCGCCCCCGGGGAACACTGCCCGGGCCCCCCGCCACCACAACCCAAGAG
>NZ_JBHTVC010000055.1:0-31472 GCF_042793275.1 Isoptericola sp. NPDC056578 | reverse complement strand
CTCCGCTCCGAGAACGTGCGCAACCGCCTGTTCGGCGTCAGGGGGCGACGGCGGACTTGAGCCGGACGGCGGGGTCGGTGGCCCGGGCGAGGTCCAGGCGCAGCGGCTCGCCGCGGCTCATGAGGCGCCGCACGCCGCCGACGTCGCGCGGCGAGTCGACGAGCAGGACGGCGCGGACGGTCGCGACGCCGTCGGGCGCGCCCTCGACGGCCGGGTCCTGGGCCGGGTCCAGGTAGAGCGCCGCCCACGGGCCCTCGCCGGGCGTGCCGCGCAGCACCACGGGGGAGGCGTCGGGCCCGGCGGTGACCGGCAGGCCCAGCAGTGCCAGGTCGTGCCCGAGCTGCTGCGAGAAGACGTACGGCGCGTGCCCCCCGCCGGCCTGCTCGACGCCGAGCATCGCGCGCACGGTGGGGTCCGGGTCGTGCAGCGCCGCCGACCAGTGCCCGCCCGGCACCGTGCCGAACACGGGGTGCGCCCGCGACGCGACGTCGCCGACCGCCCAGACCCTGGGGTGGCCGGGGACACGGCCGTCGCCGTCCACGAGGAGCGCGCCGCGCGGGTCGAGCGGCAGCGTGCCCTCCAGCCAGCCCGACGCCGGCCGGGCGCCCACCGCGGTGAGCACCAGGTCGGCGGGCACGTGCTCGCCGTCGGCCAGGACCACCCCCGAGTCCTCGACCGCCGCCACCGCGGCGCCCGTGCGCAGGCGCACCCCGGCCTCCGCGTACCAGCCCGCGAGGCGTGACCCGACGTCGTGGCCGAGCTGGCGCGACAACGGGGCGGCGGCCGCCTCGAGCACCGTGACGTCCGCGCCGGCGCCTGCCGCGACCCCCGCGACCTCGGCGCCGATCCAGCCCGCGCCGACGATCACGAGGCGCAGCCCGTCCGGGCGGCGCAGCGCCGCCCGCAGGCGGTCGGCGTCGGCCGCCGTGTGCAGCAGCGACGACGCGGCGAACCCCGGCGGGACGAGCGGGACGGAGCCCACCGCGAGCACGACGGCGTCGGCCGCGACCTCGTCCCGCGCCGTCGTGACGACCACGCCGCCCGGCCCGGACGTGAGCGCGCGGGCGGGCTCGGCGAGGCGGACGTCGTCGGCCAGCGCGTCGACGTCGACGCCGAGGTCCGCGCTCAGCCACACCGGCTCGGGCCGCGTCAGGAGCTCCTTGGACAGGGGCGGCCGGTCGTACGGGGGTACGCCCTCGGCGCCCAGCAGCGTGATCCGCCCGTCGAAGCCGTGCGCGCGCAGCGCGGCGACGGTCTGGGCGCCGGCGAGGCCGGCGCCCACCACGACGACGGACCGGGGGAGGAGGGGGGAGGCGTCGGGGGTCGGCTCGGGCACGGTCCTCACGGTAACCCGCGGGCGTGGAGGTCCGGCGCCCGCCCCGGTCGGGCGGCGGTAGGCTCGGCTGCCGTGGATCCCCGTGCGCTGCCCGACCCTCCGCGCGACCCCGGAGGGGCCGAGCCCGCGCCCCGGTGGCACTCGGTCGAGGCGAAGGCCGACGCGCCGGCTCGGCACCTGCCCGGCCCGGAGCGCGCCATCGTCACCGTGCTCGCCGGCATCGTCCTCGCTGTCGTGCTCGGCGTGCTCGTCGGTGCCCGCGTCGGCACCGGCACCATCGCGCTGACCCTCGCCGTCGCAGGCACCTGGCGGGCCACGTCGTCCACCGGACCCGTCGGGCTCGTCGTGCGGAGCCGGGGCTTCGACGTCTTCCTGTGCTGGGGCGGTGCCGTCGTCATCGGCGTGCTCGCCCTGACCGCGCCCGGCCTGGGCTGAGAGCCGCCCGTCAGCAGGCCGCGTCCGCGAGGCTCGTGGTGAGCGGCTCGGGGTGCCGTGGGTGCGTCCTCCGCGGACGCCACGAGGGCCGGCACCCCCTGCGGGGTACCGGCCCTCGTGCGCGGGTCGGGACGTCAGGCGCGCGGGGTGTCGCCCTTGCCCTCGGTGCCCTCGTCGCGGGGGCCGGGCTCGTCGACGTCCGCCCCGTCCCACTCGCCCTCGTTCTCGTCGACCTCCGACCGCGCCGGAAGGGCGCCGTCGTCGACGACGTCGTGCTGGCGGGGCTCGTCGTCGAGGTCGTCGCCGGCCGCGGAGCCGACCTCGACCTGCACGACCGCGGGGACCGGGGCGAACGCCCGGTAGAACAGGGCGGCGAGCGCCCCGCCCACGAGCGGGGCGACGACGAACACCCACAGCTGGCCCCAGGTCCAGCCGCCGCCGAAGACCGCCGAGGCGAACGAGCGGGCCGGGTTGAGCGAGGCGTTGGTGACCGGCCAGGCGACGACGAGCATCGCGCCGAGCGTCAGGCCGATGACCACCGGGGCGAACGTGACCGTCGAGCGCTTGCTCGTCACGCCGAGGATGACGCCGACGAAGACCGCGGTGACGACGACCTCGACGAGGATCGCGGCCCACATCGAGAACTCGGCGGGCGAGCCGCCGCTCTGGGCGGCGGACGCGGTCAGGGCCGCGAGGGGCGAGTGCGCGCCGAAGCCGTTCGCCGTGCCCTGGAAGACCGCGGCCTTGTCCGCCGCGCCGGTCAGCGCCGGGAACGAGTCGGGGATGATCGAGAACATGACGGCCGCCGCGGCCGTGCCGCCCACGAGCTGGGCGAGCCAGTACGGCGCGAGGTCGCGCCAGGCGGAGCGGCCCGCGAGCGTCAGACCGAAGGTGACGGCGGGGTTGAAGTGGCCGCCGGAGACGCCGCCGACAGCGGCGATGGCGCCCATGACGAGGATGCCACCGGCGAGTGCCACCGGGAGGATCTGACCGTTGTTGACGGCGTTGAACGTCGCGGTGCCGACGATGCCGAGCACCAGCACGAACGTGCCGAAGGCCTCGGCGGCGAGCCGCGCGAACAGGCCGCGCTCCGGGTGGTCGGCCGCCGTCTCGACGTCGACCGAAGCCGTACCGCTCTCGGCGGCGATGTCCTGGGACATGAGGGTCCTTCTCTGCTCGGGAGACGGGCGTCTCGGTGTGCCCCTCGCGGTGGAGGGGCCGGTCGTGCGTGACCGGCCTCACGGCCGGCTGCGCGGGCATGCTTCCACCGTGGTCTGAACGGTTGCTGAGCGCGGGCCGACGGTGGCGCTCCTGGCACGTTACCGCGCGTCGTCCCAGGTCGCGCTCCGCCACGGCGGTCGGCGCGCCGGACCCGAGCCCGCCCGGAGTGGCGGTCGACCCCGGCGCCCGGCTGCGACAGAGTAGGGGCATGACCACACCAGTGAACGTGACCGTCACCGGGGCGGCGGGCCAGATCGGGTACGCGCTGCTCTTCCGGATCGCGTCGGGCGCGATGCTCGGCCCCGACACCCCCGTGCGGCTGCGGCTGCTGGAGATCCCGCAGGCGGTGAAGGCCGCCGAGGGGACCGCGATGGAGCTCGACGACTGCGCCTTCCCGCTGCTCGACGGCATCGACATCCACGACGACCCGACGGCCGGCTTCGCGGGCACGAACGTCGCCCTCCTGGTGGGGGCCCGGCCGCGCGGCCCGGGCATGGAGCGGGCCGACCTGCTCGAGGCGAACGGCGGCATCTTCGGTCCGCAGGGCCGGGCCATCAACGCGGGCGCGGCCGACGACGTGCGCGTCCTGGTCGTGGGCAACCCGGCCAACACGAACGCGCTGATCGCGGCGTCGAACGCGCCGGACGTGCCGAAGGACCGCTTCACGGCGATGACGCGCCTCGACCACAACCGCGCGCTGTCGCAGCTCGCGAAGCGGGCGGACGTGCCGGTCTCGCAGGTGCGCCGCGTGACGATCTGGGGCAACCACTCCGCGAGCCAGTACCCGGACGTGTTCCGGGCCGACGTCGGCGGGACGCCGGGTTCCCGGTACGCGGACGAGGACAAGCTCTGGCTCGCCGACGACTTCATCCCGACGGTCGCCAAGCGCGGTGCCGCGATCATCGACGCACGCGGGGCGTCGTCGGCGGCGTCCGCGGCGAACGCGGCGATCGACCACGTCCACGACTGGGTGCTGGGGACCCCCGCGGGCGACTGGACCAGCGCGGGCCTGTGGTCGACCGGGCAGTACGGCGTCCCCGAGGGCCTCGTCTCGTCCTTCCCGGTGACGTCGTCGGGCGGGGCGTGGGAGGTCGTCGAGGGACTCGAGATCGACGACTTCTCGCGCGAGCGCATCGCGGCCAGCGTGCAGGAGCTCTCCGAGGAGCGGGACGCCGTGCGTGCGCTGGGCCTGATCTGACGAAAAATCTGCGGCGGAGCGTCGGGGGCGCCGCATAGGCTTCTCGGGCCATGATCGACGCCCCTGCCGCGCGCGCGGACCACGCCACGTCCACCTCGACCACGACGACCGACCCGGCCCGCCGCCTCGACTGGCGGCGGCTGCGCGGACCGGTGGCCGCGGTCGCGCTGGTCGCGCTCACCCTCGGAGCGGTGGGCGCGGCGCTCGGCACCGTCGTCGCGGGGCGCCTCGCGGAGGACCCGACGGGCGCGCTGCTGTCGCTGCTCGCGCTGTGCGTGGTCGGCGCCGCCCTGTTCGACGCGGCCGGGCAGGTCGTGTGGGCGGGCGTCGTCGACCGCGCCGAGGGGCGGCTGCGCGGCGACCTGCTCACGGCGGCGCTGCACCAGCCGCTCGCCACGCTCACCGAGCAGGCGGTGGGCGAGGTGCTCGACCGCGTGGACGACGACACGCACGCCGTCGGCACGCTCGTGCGCCGCCAGCTCTGGGGCGCGGGGCGCACGGTCGTCGGCGTCGTGCCGATGTACGTGGTCGCGGGCCTCACCTGGTGGCCCGCGTGGGCGCTCTTCCCCCTGCTGGGTGCGCTCGCGGGCGTCCTCGTGCGGCCGATGCTGGGCGAGATCGCCCGCCGCAAGGTGATCGAGGAAGCGGCCTGGACCGACCACGCCGCCGCGTTCGAGGAGTCGGTCGCCGCCCGCGACGACCTGCGCACCAGCCTCGGCCAGCCGTTCGCGGTCCGCCGCCTGGCGCAGCGCTCGGCGGACGTGCACCGCAAGTTCCGCGACGTGGTGGTCGTCGAGTCGACGATGCTGCGCCGTGCCGGCCTGGTGCTCGCCGCGCTGCTCGCCGGCGTCGCCGTGGCCGGTGCCGCGCTGGCGTCGGGCGGCACCCTGGAGGTCAAGGACCTCGTGACGTTGTTCCTGGTCACCTCGATGTTCGTGGGGCAGGTGGACAACCTCATCCACCACCTGCCGGACATCCAGGAGGGGCTGGGCGCGATCACGCGCATCAGGCAGATGCTGTCCGTGGAGCCGGAGCCGACCGGCGGTCGTGACCTGCCCGAGGGGCCGGTGGGCATCGAGCTGCGCGACCTGCACTTCTCGTACGCCGAGGGCACCTTCGCGCTGCAGGGCGTGAACCTGCGCGTCCCGGCGGGGCAGACCGTGGCGCTCGTCGGGCGCACCGGATCGGGGAAGTCGACGCTCGCGTCGCTGCTGTCCCGCGCCGTCGAGCCGGAGCCCGGCACGGTGTTCCTCGGCGGCGTCGACGTGCGCGACCTCGACCTGCAGAAGCTGCGCGCCGCCGTCGGCGTCGTCACGCAGCGCACCGAGATCCTCGCCGGCACGCTCGCCGAGAACGTCGCGCTGTTCGCCGACGTCCCGCGCGAGGACGTCGAGGCGGCCGTGCGCGAGCTGCGCCTGGACGCCTGGGTCGCCGGCCTGCCCGACGGCCTGGACACCCTGCTCGGCCCGGGCGGCACCTCGCTGTCCGCGGGGGAGGAGCAGCTCGTCGCGTTCGCGCGCCTGCTCGTGCGCGACGTCCAGGTGGTCGTGCTCGACGAGGCCACGGCGCGCATGGACCCGCTCACCGAGGCGCGCGTGGTCGCGGCGTCCGAGCGGCTGCTCGCCGGCCGCACGGGCGTGCTCGTCGCGCACCGGCTCACGACCATCGAGCGGGCCGACCTGCTCGCCGCGCTCGACCACGGCCGCATCGTCCAGCAGGGGCCCCGGGGCAGGCTCGCCCGCGAGGACGGCCCGTACCGCGACCTGCTCGTGGCGAGCGACGCCGCGGACGCGCCCGTCGCGAGCGCCGGTGCCGCCGAGGAGGTCGCGTCGGCCCTCACCGGGCACGAGGCGGCGCCGGCGAGCACCGCCGTGGCGGCCGCGCAGGCGACGTCGCACGTGGGCGGCAGGCGACGCCGCGGCGCGGCGCCCGAGCTCGCCGACCCGGGGGAGGGCCCGAGCCTGGCGCGGGGCGTGCTGCACGCGCTGTTCGTGCGGCCCGCGTGGGGCGTGGTCGGCGCGGCGCTCTTCCTCGTGGCGAGCCTCGTCTCCGCGCAGGGCGCCCTCACCGGGTTCCTCTGGGGGCGGGCGGTCGAGGGCCTCGACGCGGGCTTCCCCACCGCGCTCATGGTCGCGTTCGTCGTGCTCCTCGTCGTCGCGCCGCTGGCGCTGGCGTGGGCGCTGTACGTCTACCCGCGGTGGTGGGTGGAGGTGCTGCTCCGGGTGCGCATGTCGGTGATGTCGGGCCAGACGCGCCAGGAGCGCCTGCGCGCCACCCCGCCCGGCGAGGTCGTGGCACGGGCCATGGACTCCGACCGCTTCGTGCGCTACGCCGACCGCTGGGTCGACTTCGTCAACGGCCTGGTCATCGCCGGCGTGACGGCGTTGCTGAGCGGGTCGTGGCTGGCCGGTGGCGTGCTGCTGGCCGTCATGGTGGTCTCCGCGGCCGCGTCGGCGGTCGGCCGGCCGATCGCGGGCCGCTCGGCCACCCGGTCGTCGGCCGCGCGCGCCCGGTTCGGCCGCGCCCTCGTCTCGGCGCTCGACTCCGCCCGCACGGTGAAGCTCGCGGCGCGCACGCCCGAGGTGCACGGCCACCTGCGGCAGGTCGACGCCGGCCGCGTGCGGGCCGCGATCTTCGAGCACCGGATCCAGGCGGCCCTCGACGGCGTGCCGATGATCATGGTGCAGCTCGGCGTCGTCGCCGCCTGGGCGGGCCTGCTCACCGGCACGTGGGGGCTGGCGACCGCGCTGCTCGTCGCGAACGCCGTGAACGGGTTCGGCTGGTTCGGCGTCGTGGCGGGGGCCGTCGTGACGGAGGCGCCGGGCACCCGGTCGTGGCAGCGGGCCACCGGTCGGTTCGCCGCCGGAGCCGACCTCATGGACCTGCCCGCGGGCGTCGACCTGCTCACGGGCGACGCGCCGCGGCCGTCCGCCGGCCCGCGCGAGGCCCTGGAGCGGCTGCGCCTCGAGGGCGTCACCGCCGTGCACGACGACGGCACCATCGGCGTGTCGGGGGTGGACCTGGAGGTGCGGCGCGGCGAGCTCGTGCTGCTGCTCGGCCAGGTGGGGTCGGGCAAGTCGAGCCTGCTGTCCGCGCTCAGCGGCCTCATGGAGCACACCGGCAGCATCCGGTGGAACGAGCGGGAGGTCGCGGACGCCCAGGCGTTCCTGCGCCCGGGGCAGGTGGCGCACGTCGCGCAGGTGCCCCGCGTGCTGTCGGGGACGTTCAGCGAGAACGTGCGCCTGGACCACGAGCGCGACGTCGACGGCCCGGTCGCGGCCGCGCGCCTCGGGCAGGACGTCGACGAGGCCGGCGGGCCGGACGCGCTCGTCGGGCACCGCGGGGTCCGGCTGTCCGGCGGCCAGGTGCAGCGGCTCGCGCTCGCCCGCGCCCTGGCGACGGACGCCGAGCTGCTGCTGGCCGACGACGTGTCCAGCGCCCTGGACGCCACCACGGAGATCGAGCTGTGGGCGTCGCTGCGCGAGCGCGGCACCACCGTCGTCGGCGCGACCTCGAAGCGCGCGGCGCTGTCCCGCGCCGACCGCGTCGTCGTGCTCGCCGACGGCGAGATCGCCGAGATCGGCCCGTGGCACGAGCTCGCCCCGCGCTGGGGGCACCTGGCGGGCTGACCTGCCAGGTGCCGGGCCGGTCGTCGGCTCAGCCGGCGGCGGGCCTGGCCGCGGCGCCGAGCACGCGGGCCGCGGCGACGTCGGCGCCGGCCAGCAGCGGGGACGGTACACCGGGGCTGGCGCCGATCGCCGACCCGCGCTGGACGGCCTCGGCGGGGATGCCGAGCACGACCACCCGGTCGTCGGCGTCCCCCGCGGCGTCGACGAGGGCGAAGCCGTCCCGGGTCACGTCGAGGCTGTCCGAGGCGACGGCGCCGCCCGCCCCTGTGGGGAGCGGGTGCGCCCGGGCGCGGCCCGTGTCGAGGAGCGCGCGCAGCAGGGGGTCGTCCGTGGGCCCGACCGCCCCGCGGGACATCCGGGTCTCGACGAACGCCCGCGCGCGCACGGGCCCCCGCACGTCGCTGCGCGCCACGAACGCCCCGTCCTCCACCGTCACGCGGGTGCCCTCGCCGAGCAGCTCGACCACGCCCGCGCGCACGAGCGCGAGCAGCTGGGCGGCGCGCCGCGGCGGCGGGCCGGACGCGAGGGCGAGCCCGAGGGGGACCAGCATCCCCTCGCCGGTCGACTGGAGCGACGCGCCGTCGACGACCCCGGCGCGGGTGAGGCGCGCGACCTCGCCGCGGAGGGTCTCCATGGCCTGGGTCACGCGGGCGCGCGGGGACGTCGCCGGCGAGGCCACGGACTCCTGCTCGTCGTCGACCCAGCGCGCGACCCACGCGGGCCAGGCCGCGGCGCCGACGCGCGGCGGCCGGTCGGCCCGGGCGGGGTCGAAGGCGTCGGCGGGGTCGCGCACGAGGTCGGCGCACAGGGCCGCCGGGTCGTCCGCCGCCGCGACCAGGGCGACGAGGCCGTCGGCCGCGACGGGGGAGCGCAGGCCCGACGGGCGGTGCTCGGCCAGCGCCGTGAGGTGCGCCAGCACGAGCTCGCGGGCCAGCAGCGGCCAGACGTCCCGCGCCAGGTCGAGCGCCGGGCGCCCGCCCGCCCGGTCCCGCAGGGCGTCGAAGCGCTCGCGGGTCGCGTACCGCGCCGCGTACGGGGCGGGGATCCCGTCGGCCAGCGCGCCCTTCCCGCGGTAGGGCAGGCCGCGGCGCGAGCCGGCCAGCAGGTGCGGCTCGGCCCTGCTCGGCACGTAGCGCAGGGCGTCGCCGGCGTGCGGGCCGTCGGCGCCGCCGTCGTCGCACGACCGCCCCGCGGCGTCCACGGGTGAGCCCGTGCGGGCGTCGACGAACCGGCCGCCGCGACCCACCGTGAGGAGCGCGAGCACGTCGAAGAAGTTCGCGCCGAGGCCCACCACGAGGACGTCCTCGCCGGCGGGCACGGCGGCCCAGTCGCGCTCCGCGGGCATGCCGGGCTCCACGTAGACGAGGCCGTGCCGTCGCGCGGCGTCCCGGTGCTCGCGCGTCTGCGGGGAGCGGACCGCCTGCACCATGCCCTGCGCCAGGACGACGACCGGGGCCTCAAGGACCGCGGGCCCGGCGGCGCCGGGGCTGTCGGGGCCGGCGTCGTCGCCCGGGGCCGGTGCGAGGACCACGTGCCGCACGCCGGGCTCGGGCGAGCGCACGTCCACGACCTCGCCGTGCACCGGCACGACCTCGACGGCGCCCCGCCGTGCGGCCTCCGCGAGCTGGTCGCGGTAGTACGCGCCCTGGAGCCGGCGGCTGGGGTACGAGCCGGGGCCGAGGGCCCGTGCCTCCGGGCGTGCCCACGCGTCGCACGGCGCGCCGTGGGCCCACGCCACCAGGTCCGGTCCCGGCACGACGGGGCCCGTCATGGGGGTCGTGGCGTCGGCGTGCGCGGTGGTCCGCGCGGCCCAGGTGTTGTTGAGCAGCAGCGGCGACTGGTCGGTGCGCCAGGTCGCCCCGGCACCCACCTCCACGCGGTCGACGACGGCGACCCGCAGCGGGGGCAGCGCGGGGTCCGCGGGGGCTCCCCAGGGCGCGTCGGGCCGGCGCCGCGCGGCGAGGCGCGCGACGACGGCGACGGCGCGCGGGCCGCCGCCCACCACGACGGCGTCGAACGGCGTGGGGCGGCCGCCCGCCTGCGCGGTCACGAGGGCTCGGTCACCGCGGCGACGGCCGCGGCGAAGGACCGCCCGGCGGCGTCGATCGCCGCGTCGTCGGCGTCGACGCCCGGGAAGCGCGGCGGCAGGCCGGCGAGCACGCCCCGCAGGATCTCCCGGCGGCGGGCGGCGCGGGTCGTCGTCGGCAGCGTGCGCAGGTGCACGTCGAGCCGGTCGGCCAGCCCGGGCGGGAAGACGCGCTCCCAGCGCTCCCGCTCCGGCCCCAGCCCGTGCCGGGACGCGCCGGCCGCGCTCCCCGCCGCGGCGGCCCGGCGGCCGCGCTCCGCGGCCGTGGCGCCCTCGTCGAGCGCGCCGTCGCGCAGCACGACGCCGTAGGCGTCCAGCGCGTGCGCCGGCGTGACGAGCCCGGCGCCGACGTCGGCGAGCACGGCGTGCGGGTCCCGCTCCAGCGGGTCGCCGTAGCCGCCCGCGCCGGACGTGCGCAGCACCACGCGGTCGCCCGCGCGCAGCGGGTGGACGTCCACGACCGACAGGCGCTGCTCGTCCGCGCGCCCCTCGTTGACCACGAGCTCGGTGAGGGCGCCCGGCAGGCCGCCGGCGAAGCCCCACGGCCGGAACCGCAGCCGCTCGAGCCCACGGGCCAGGAGGCCGCCGTCGGTGAGGGCCTCGAACTCGAGCTCGAGCCCGCTGCCGCCGCGCCACCGCCCGGCGCCGCCCGAGTCGGGGCGCAGGGCGTAGCGCCGCACGCGCACGGCGACGTTCGCCTCGACGGTCTCGACGGGGTTGTTGGACAGGTTGGAGATGCCGGAGTCGCGGCCGTCCGCGCCGTCGGCCCCGTGCCGGGCGCCGGTGCCGCCCACCATCGGCTCCACGACGTCCACGCGCGACCCGTCGGCCGCGGCGAAGACCACGGGCACGACGAGGCCGCTCGACGCGGCGGGCAGCACCTCGGGCGCCGCCTGGACGAGGGCGCCGGAGACGACGTCGTTGACCCGCGAGGTCGTGGCGTGCCGTACGCCCGTCGCGGCGGTGCCGGTGGCGTGGAGCAGCGTGCCCTCGGGGGCCGTGAAGCCGATGACGTCCATGAGCCCGCCGTTGAGCGGTACCGCCGGGTCGAGCGTGCCGATCAGGGCGAACAGCCGCGTCACGACCCACGAGTGCGCGCGCCCGAACGTCACCATGTTCAGGGCTGCCTCGACCTGCGGGTCGGTGCCCGTGAGGTCCAGGTGCACGGTGCCGTCGTCGACGGTCGCCGTGACGACGACGCGCAGCGGGACGTCGCTCACGCCGTCGTTGTCGAGGAAGTCCTCGAAGCGGTACGTGCCGTCGGCCAGCGTGCGCAGCGCGGCGCGGGCGCGGGCGGCGCTCTGCTCGCGGGCGAACGCGCCGACGTCCGCGAGACCGGCGGGCCCGAGGTCGGCCGTGAGCTCGGCGACGCGCCGCCGGCCCGTGTCGAGGGCGGCGAGCATCGCGTGCAGGTCGCCGCGGTTGGCGTCGGGGGTGCGGGAGTTCGCCGCGAGGATCGCCTCGACCTCGGGCACCACCTCGCCGCCGCGCACGTACCGCACGGGCGGCACGCGCAGCCCCTCGGCGAAGACGGAGTCGTTGACGACGCTCACCGAGGACGGCACGCGACCGCCCACGTCGGAGACGTGCACGAACGCCCAGCCGTAGCCGACCAGCTCGTCGCCGTCGAAGAACGGCGCGACGGCGTGCACGTCGGGCAGGTGGGTGGACAGCCCGCCCGACAGGTACGGGTCGTTGGTCAGGACGACGTCGCCGGGGCCGAGCGGCCCGTGCGCGGTCGCGGCCTCGATCGTCGGCGTGAGGTCGAGCCCCACGAAACCGGAGACGCCCACGTCCTGCGGGTAGGCGACGAACCGGCCCGACAGGTCGGCCACCGCGCAGGCGAAGTCCGCCGCGTCGCGCACGTACAGGCTGCGGCTCGCCCGCCGCAGCGTGAGGCACATCTCCTCGACGGCGGCCTGGAGCCGGGTCTGCGCGACGTCCTTCTCGACGGTCGTGAGCCCGGTGCCGAGCCCGGTGCCGAGCCCGCTCGTGGGTCCTGTCGTCGGGGTGTGCGTCGGCACGGTCAGTCCTCCTGCTCGGAGCGGTCCCGCACGAGGTGCAGGTTCCCGCCGTCGTCGGTCGTCGCCGTCCAGCCCGCGGGGACCAGCACGGTCGTGTCCGCCTTCTCGACCACCGCGGGGCCGGCGACGGACGCCTCGCCGCCGTCGGCGGCGAGGGCCCACACGCCCGCGGGGCGGGGCACCGCGTCGTACCGGACGTCCCGCGCGCCGGTCTTGACGAAACCGGAGCCGCCCCGGCCGGTCCGCACCTCGCCCGGGTGCACGGTGACGCTCGCCCGGACCGTCTCGGCGCGCACGGTCGCGGCGGCGTCGACGAAGCCGTGCACCCGCTCGTGCTGCTCGGCGAACCGCCGCAGGCCGACGTCGGCGGCGAGCCGCAGGGGAGCGGTCGCGGCGTCGGTCGTGGACCGCGCGGCGAGCTCGACCTCGAGCGTCGTCGGCTGGCCGGCGTAGCGCAGGTCCGCGCTCAGGGTGACGGTGCCGACGGCGTCGACGTCCTGCGTGCGCAGCCAGCCGAGGACCTCGGCCTCGAGCTCCGCGCACGCCGCGGTGAGGTCGTCGAGGGTGGCCTCGGCGACGACGGTGCGCACGGTGCGGGCCACGTCGCGGCGGACCGGCGCGATGGCGGCGCCGAGCGCGCAGAACGTGCCCGCGGCGGCCGGGACCAGCACGCGCGAGACACCGACCTCGTCGGCGAGCAGCGCGGCGTGGGTGCCGCCCGCGCCGCCGAACGCGACGAAGGTGTAGCGCTCCGGGACCTCGCCGTGCGCGGCGAGCACGGTGCGCAGCCGCGCCGCCATGCCCGCGGACGCGACGCGGAACGCGGCGTCGGCCGCCCTGTCCGCCCGCGCGTCCGGCGTGCCGTCGTCCGTGCCGTCGTGCTCGGCCACGCGCGCCAGCGCCGCCGTGGCGAGGTCGCCGCGCAGCGGGAAGGTGCCGCCCAGGAACGTCGCCGGGTCGATGATCCCGGCGTGCACGTACGCGTCGGTGAGCGCGGGCTCGGTGCCCCCCGCGTCGTACGCCGCCGGGCCGGGGACGGCGCCCACGCTCGTCGGGCCGACGCGCAGGACGGACCGGGACCCGGAGCGGTCGTCCCAGACCACGGAGCCGCCGCCGGCGCCGATGGCCGAGACCTCGACCACGGGCGTCATGAGCGGGTGCGGGCCCACGGTGGCGGTCGTCGTGAGGACGGGCCGCCCGCCGCGCAGCACGCCGATGTCGCTGCTGGTGCCGCCCATGTCGAGCGTCACCATGTCGGTGCCGGGCCACGCGGTGGCGGCGGCGGACACGCCGCCGGCCGGGCCGGACAGCACGGTCTGCACGGGCCGCCGGATCGCGGAGTCGATGGACACGGACCCGCCGTTGGAGGTGGTGATGTACACGCGGGCGTCGACGCGCAGCCGCGCCAGGCGCTCGCGCAGGGCGGTGAAGTAGCCCGTCATGAGCGGCGTGATCTGGGCGTCGAGCAGGGCGAGGGTGGTGCGCTCGTACTCGCCGGCCTCCGGCCACACGGCGGCGGCCGACGTCACGGGCACGTCGAGGGCCCGCGCGAGCCGGTCCGCGAGCTCCTGCTCCGCCTCGCGGGCCGCATAACCGCCGAGGAGGCTCACGGCGACCACCTCGGGCGCCAGCGCGCGGAGCCGGGCCATGAGGCGGTCGAGCTCCGCGGGATCGACGCCGGCGCCCACCGGGTCGCCGTCGGACGCGAAGCGGTGGTCGGTCTCCAGCACGTGCTCGCGCGGCACGATCGGCGCGGCGGGCGTCGCGTGCAGGTCGAACGACCGCGGCATGCGGGCGCGGGCGATCTGCAGCACGTCCCGGTGGCCGCGGCTGGTCACCAGGGCGGCGCGGGCGACCCTGCCCTGCAGGATCGCGTTGAGCCCGATGGTCGTGCCGTGCGAGACGGACGCGACGTCCGCGACGTCGATCCCGCGCTCCAGGAGCTGCGCGAGCCCGGTCTCGACCCCCTCCGACGGGTCGTGGGGCGTGCTCGGCACCTTGTGCGTGATCGCGTCGGCGAGCGACCAGGAGGAGCCGTCGCCGGGGACGGCGACCAGGTCGGTGAAGGTGCCGCCGACGTCGATGCCGATGCGCCACCGGCGGGGGGCTGCGGGTGCTGCCATGGTCTACAGGAACCTCGAGACGTGGACGGTGCGGTCGAGCACGGCGATGGTCACCACGCTCACGAGCAGCAGCAGCGTCGAGACGGCGGCGACCGTCGGCTCGAGCTGGACCTGCACCGCGGAGTAGATGCGGACGGGGACGGTGGCCTCGCCGGCGCCCGCGACGAGCACGGACACCGCGACCTCGCCGAGCGAGATGACCGCGCCGAGGAACGCCCCGGCCACGATGCCCGGCCGCAGCAGCGGGACGGTGACCGTGAGGAACGTGCGCAGCGGCGACGCGCCGAGGGAGCGCGCGGCGCGCGGCAGCGCGGGGTCGAGCGCCGCGGCGCTCACCGCCACGACGCGCACGCAGAACGGGAACGTCACGACGAGGTGCGCCAGCCACAGGCCGGTGGCCGAGCCCACCGTCCCGGTGCGCTGGAGCTGGTAGAGCAGCGCGAGCCCGACCATCACGCCGGGCACCGCCATCGGCGACAGGAACAGCAGGCCGAGAGCGCGCCGTCCGGGGAACGTGCCCGCTCCGACGGCGTAGCCGCCGAGGGTGCCGAGGATCACCACCACCGGCACGACCAGGAGCACCAGGGTCAGCGAGTAGCCGAGCGAGTCGAGCCACTGCGGGGAGCCGAACACCTCGCCGTACCAGCGCAGCGAGAACCCGGACGGCGGGAACCGGAAGTTGTTCTCGGCGTTGAACGAGCTCAGCGCCACGACGGCGAGCGGGAGCAGCAGGAACGCGCAGACCAGGACGACGGGCACGAGGCTCAGCGCGCGGCGGGCGCGGGCGCCGCGGCCGGCGGCGCGGGGGAGGCGACGGTCAGCCACGACGACCCCTCTCGGCGAGGCGGCCGAGGAGGCCGACGAGCCCGCAGACGACGAGCGTCACCGCGAGCAGCACGAAGCTGAGCGCGGCGGCGCGGGGCTGGTCGAACGCCACCATCGCCTCCGTCTGGATGCGCAGGCCGGCGAGCGACTGGTTCGCCCCGCCCACCATGAGCGGCGTGACGTACACGCCCATGCTCAGCGAGAACACGATGACGGTGGCCGCCACGACGCCCGGCGTGGCCAGCGGCAGCACGACGGACCGGAACGTGCGCAGCCCCGACGCGCCGAGGTCGGCGGACGCCTGCAGCAGGCGGGGGTCGATCGCGCCGAGCGAGGCGGACAGCGCGAGCACGGCGAACGGCAGCAGCACGTGCACGACGGCGAGGAACACCGTCCACGGCGAGCGCAGCAGCGGCAACGACTCGTCGATCAGGCCGAGCGACTGGAGCAGCACGTTCACCGGCCCCTCGCCGGCCATGACGACCCGCCAGCCGAAGGACCGCACGACCTCGCTCGTGAGCAGCGGGGAGAGGGTGACGACGAAGACGAGGCTCTTGCCGACGGGCGACGTCGAGCGCGCGAGGTACCAGGCGACGGGGAACGCCAGGATCAGGCAGGCGGCGCACACCCGGACCGCGAGCCACAGGCTCTCCACGACCGAGCCCCACAGGTAGGGCGTGGAGAAGACCTCGGCGTACTGCGCGCCGGTGATGCCGGGCAGCACGTTGTTCATCGCGTCCGTCGGGCGCAGGCTCAGCACGAGCAGGCCGGCGAGCGGCACCAGGAAGGCGACCACCACGAACAGGGTGGGCACGATCGCGGCGACGTGGCCGCGCAGGTCGCGCGGGCGGCGGGTACGGCGGGTCCCGGCCGCGCGGGGCGGCGCGGCCGACGCGGTGGGGGCGGGGGCGGCGAGCGTCACGTCAGGCCGCCCCGAGCGGCAGCAGGGCGTCGTCCGACCAGGTGACCCCCACGGCCTCGTCCTCGGCGAACCGCCGCGACGCGCCCGCGGGGCTGGCGAGCAGGTCGGTGCCGTCCGCGGTGCGCAGGCGGTACTCGTACCGCTCGCCGGCGAACCCGACCGACAGCACGGTGGCCGGCGCGGCGTCGCCGCCCGGCTCCACGAGCCGCACGTGCTCGGGGCGCAGCGCGACCGTGGCGCCGGCGTCGTCGGGCGCCCGCCGGCCGAGCACCGTGCGGCCGCCGTCGGCGTCGCGCACCGCCAGCAGGTTGGCGGCCCCCACGAAGTCCGCCGCGAAGCGGGTGCGCGGGGCGCGGTACAGCTCCTCCGGGGTGCCGAGCTGCTCGAGACCGCCGTGCGCGAGCAGCGCGACGCGGTCGGACAGCGCGAGCGCCTCCGCCTGGTCGTGCGTGACGAAGACGGTCGTCGTGCCCACCTCGCGCTGCAGCTCGCGCAGCTCGTGCCGCATCTGGCGGCGCAGCTTGGCGTCGAGGTTCGACAGGGGCTCGTCGAGCAGGAGCACCCGCGGACGCGTGACCAGCGCCCGCGCGATCGCCACGCGCTGCTGCTGCCCGCCCGAGAGCTGCTGCGGGTAGCGGCCCGCGAACTTCTCGAGGTCGACGAGCCGCAGCGCGTCGGCGACGCGGGCGGCCCGCTCGTCGCGCGGCACGCGCCGCGTGCGCAGCCCGTACTCGAGGTTGCGCCGCACCGTCATGTGCGGGAACAGGGCGTAGCTCTGGAACACCAGCCCTGTCTCGCGGCGGTTCGGGGCGACGTGCGTGACGTCGTCCCCGTCGATCGCGACCGTCCCGGTGGTCGGCGCGACGAACCCGGCGAGCACGCCGAGCAGGGTCGACTTGCCGCAGCCCGACGGGCCGAGGACGGACACGAACTCGCCCGCCTCGATCGTCAGCTCGTCCAGCTCGAGCACCGGCGGGCCGCCGTACCCGACGCTGAGCCCGCGGATCTCCACCCGTCCCTGCGTCGTCGTCGTGGACGCCGGGGTCGTCGTCGCCGTCATCAGCCGAAGATCTCCTGCCAGCGCGCCTGCAGGTCGGGCAGCTGCGGGGTGATCGCCTCGTAGTCGACCCACACGAAGTCGTCGTAGGCGCCCGGCCCGCTGGTGATCTGCTCGTCGAACTGCTCGGTGTACGTGTTCTCGTCGTTGGACGCGGCGTACCAGGTGCCCTCGGAGAAGACGGGCTGGTGCTCGCTGGAGGCGACGTAGTCGAGGAACGTGTACGCCAGCTCCTCCTCCTCGGTGCCCTCCGTGACGAAGAGCGACGTCAGCGCGCCGACGGAGCCGGACTCGGGGTAGGCGAAGCCGATCGGCTCGCCCGCGTTCTGCTGGACGAACGCCCGGCCGTCCCAGTGCGCGGCGATCCACGCGTCGCCGTTCGCGAGCGCGGTCTCGACGCTCGTGCCGTCGGCGGGGAACGCCGACGCGCAGTCCTTGAGCGTCTGCAGCTGCTCGAACGCGGCGTCGACGTCGGCCGGGTCGGTGATGGACCCGCCCGCCTCGTTGATCAGGCCCGCGACGAACTCGATGCCCGTGTTGAACGTCAGCGGCGAGACGGCGACGTGGCCGCAGTACTTCGGGTCGAGCAGGTCGGACCAGTCGGTGGGCGCCTCGTCGACCTTGTCGGTGCGGTAGGCGATGCCGGTGGAGCCGACCGTCAGGGGGACGCCGTACTGCGTGCCGTCGACGTCGCTCTGCTCGGCGAGCACGGTGTTGAGCTGGTCGAACTCGGCGATGCGGTCCGTGTCCAGCGGGGCGACGACCCCGGCCGAGACGGCGCTCGGGACGACGTTGGGCGTGAACGCGACGACGTCGTAGGCGGGGGTGCCGCCCTTCGACGAGCGCAGCGCCGTGAGCCAGTCCGCGGGCCCGCCGGGCACCAGCTCGACGGTCGCGCCGGTCTCCTCCTCGAACGGGTCGACGAACGCCTGGGTGAAGGACTCGCCCCAGGAGCCGGCGTAGACGGCGACCTTGAGGGTGCGGCCCGACAGGTCGCCGGACGCGGCGTCGCCCCCGCCGTCGCCGGACGAGCACGCGGCCAGCCCGCCGGTGAGCGCGAGCACGGTCGTCACGGCGAGCGTGCGGGTCAGGGGCCGGGCGGCCCGGCGCGTGGTGCGGTGGGTCATCGCAGTCTCGTTCCTTCGGGTGCGGCGCCGGCAGGGTCGCCGGCGTGGTGGGGCGGGAGGCGTCGTTCCCAGGCGTGGTGCCGTTCCAGGACGCGGCCGAGGCGCAGCAGCAGACCCTCCCCGCCCTGCGGGGCGAGGAGCTGGGTGCCGAGCGGGAGGCCGTCGTCGTCGAGGTGGGTGGGCAGGGTGAGCGCGGGGACGCCGATCATGCTGGGGACGGTGGTGAAGGCGAGCGTGCGCTCGTAGACGACCGCGTCGCGGGCCGGGGCGTGCCGCTGCAGCTCGTCCAGGACGACGCCGACGCGCGGCACGCGGGTCGCGGTGGTGGGCGTGACCACCACGTCGACGTCGCGGAACAGGTCCGCGGTGACCTGGCGGGCGAGCGCGCGGATCCGCACGGCAGCGCGGACGTAGTCGGCGGCGCCGAGGGCGTCCGCCTGCGCCATGACGCGGTGGATGTAGGGCTGCAGGCGCTCGGGGCGGTCGAGCGGGACCTGCCGCAGCCACGCGGGGATGACGACGGAGGGGTAGAGCTCCATGAGCTCCGCGCCCTCGTCGGTCGCGCCCAGCCCGACGACGGTGTGGCCCGCGGCGCGCAGCAACGCCGCGGTGTCCTCGGCCGCGGCGACGCACGCGGCGTCCACCGCGATCCGCGCGTCCCACGAGCGCGTCAGCACCCCGACCCGGAGCGGCGCGGGCGCGCGCTCGAGGTCGGCGAGGTAGTCCGGGGCGGCGGTCGCGGTGCGCGTCCAGGCGAGCGGGTCGGGGGCGGCGAGGTGCCCGACGACGGCGGCGGTGTCGCGCACCGTGCGCGTGACGACCCCCTCGGTCGCGCCGCCCTCCCAGCCCTGCACGCGCTGGGGCAGCAGCCCGCGGCCGGGCTTGAGGCCGACGACGCCGCAGAACGCCGCGGGGATCCGCAGCGACCCGCCCCCGTCGCTCGCCAGGGCGGCAGGCACGATGCCGGCGGCGACGGCCGCGGCCGACCCGCCGCTCGACCCGCCGGGCGACCGGTCGAGGTCCCACGGGTTGTGGGTGGTGCCCGAGCGCGGGCTCTCGCACGACGTCGTCATGGCCAGCTCGGGGGTGGCCGCCCGACCGACCTGGACGAAGCCCGCGGCGAACGCGGCGGCGGGCAGCAGGTCGGTGGTCGTGGCCGGGGTCTCGTCGACGGCGAGGGAGCCGCGGGTCCAGGGCTGGCCGGCGACGGCGAACGTGTCCTTCACGGTGACCGGGACGCCGGCGAACGGGGGGAGCGGGGCGCCGGCGGCGCGCGCGCCGTCGACGGCATCGGCCGCCGCGAGGGTCGCGGCGTCGTCGCGCCACACGAGCGACCGCACGGCCGGGTCCACGGCGTCCGCGCGGGCGAGGGCGCGCTCGGCGACCGAGCGCGCGCTCTCCCGGCCGGAGCGGATCCGGTCGGCGGTGTCCATCACCGACATATGTGATGGAAGATTCGTGGTCACGGGGAGACGTTAAACCATGGCAGGGCGATCGACTCAAGCCCGGTGCCGTCAGCGTCCGCCAGATGAGACCAGCAGGGCGGGAGGGCGCCAGCGGTCGAGCGAGCCGTGCCCCACCTGATATATATCTGGATGAAATAGCGTCCCCGTCGCCGCGGGGTGCGCTGGCCACGACGGGCGAGGAGCGATGACGACCACAGGACCCGACGCCGGACCCGACGCCCCGGGCCTGCCCGCCGACCTCGTCGCCGAGGTGCGCGGGCTGTCCGGCCCCGCGCTGGCGGAGCGGCTGACCGACTGGATCGAGGAGGGCGTGCTCGCGCCCGGCACCCGGCTGCCCACGATCGAGGAGCTCGCCACCGCCGCGGGCCTCGGGCGGTCCACGGTGGCGGGCACCTGGTCCCTGCTCGTCGACCGCGGTCTCGTGCGCACGCGGCGCCGGGGCGGCACGTTCGTCGTGGGCCCGGTCGCGGCCCCGGGGTGGCCGCGGGCCGGGCGGGCGCCGGAGTTCGCCGGCTGGTCGTCGGTGGACCTCGCCTCCGCGCACCCCACCACCGACCGCCTGCCCGACCTGCTCGAGGCGTTCGCGCACAGCCTGCGCGAGCCGCAGACGAACTCGCTGCGGCGGGAGGCGATCTCGCCCGCCCTGCTGGAGGCGGTGCGGGGGGACTGGCCGTTCGAGGCGGCCGAGTGGGTCACGGTGAGCGGCGCCGGCGAGGCCACGCTGCTCACCGCGGAGGCCGCCACACCCCCCGGCGGGGCGATCGCGGTCCAGGAGCCGGCCGTGTCCGGGACGATCGGCAACCTCCGGTCGGTCGGGTTCGACGTCCTGGGGGTCGCGTCCGACGCGTCCGGCCCGCTGCCCGACGCGCTGGAACGGGCGCTGGTCGCGGGGGCGCGCACGGTCGTCTACCAGCCCGGGGGCGAGTTCTCCCTCGCCGGCGGCGTGACCCCGCGGCGGCTCGCGGAGCTGGCCGACGTGATCCGCACCCACGCCCCCGACGCCTGGGTGCTGGAGGAGGACGTGCTCGGCCCGCTGGCCCCGGTGCGCCCGCTCAGCCTCGGCGAGCTGCTGCCCGGCCGCGTGGTCCGCGTGACCTCCTTCTGCCGGGCGTTCGGCCTCGACCTGCGGACCACGGTGGTGGGCGGGGCACGCGACGTCGTGCTCGGGGTCCGCCGCCTGCGCAGCCACGGCATCCTCGCGCAGAGCCGCATCCTGCAGAACGCGCTCGCGCACCTGCTGACCACCCAGAGCGTCGGGGAGCTGGTCGCGGACTCGGGCCGCTGGTACGCCGCGCGCGCCGCCGACCTGGCGGCCGCTCTGGGCCGTCACGACGTGCCGACCGCGGTGCCGCCGGGCGGCCTCGTCGTCTGGCTGCGCGCCGAGAACGAGGACGAGGCCCTCGCGGAGCTGGGCGCCCGCGGGATCGTCCTCACGCCGTCGTCGCGCACGTTCGTCGCCCCGCCCCGGCCCGCCTGGCTGCGCGTGGCCACGCCCCAGCTGCCGGCAGACCCCGAGCGGGTCGAGGAGCTGGCCGACGTGCTCGCGAGCGCCGCCCGGGGCGCGCTGCTCGCCGGCTGACCACGCCGGCACGGCCCGGCACAGCACGGCACGGCACGGGCGGGGCGGTCCGGCGACGACGCTGGTCGTGGGCTCGGAGACCCTCCGCGATGTCTTGCTGCAAGCTTGCAGCAACGGTACAGTCGCGGCGGGTCGCGACCCGCGCGCCCGGACGACGAAGGAGTCCTCCCATGCCTCGTGCTGCCCAGGCCCGCGCCGGTCGACGGCGCCCGACCCGTCGCGCGGCGGCATCGCTGACCGCCGTCGCGCTCACCGTCCCCGCGCTGTCCGCCGGACTCGGCGGGCTCGCCCTCACGTCGGCGCCCGCGGCGGGCGCGGCGGACCGCACCGCCACCCTCGTCGGGAGCCTCCAGACCGAGCTCGGCTGCGCCGAGGACTGGGACCCGACCTGCGCGGCGACGGCGCTCGCGCCGGCCGGCGACGGCACGTTCGGCGCCGACGTCGACCTGCCGGCGGGCACGTACGAGTACAAGGTCGCGCTCGACGGCGCCTGGGACGAGTCGTACGGCCGCGAGGGCACCGACGAGAACGCGCCCCTGGTGCTCGGCGGCGACGCGCGCGTGCGGGTCACCTACGACGACACGACGCACCGCGTCGCGCTCACGCCGCTCACGCTGGCGGGCGCCTACGACGACGCGGCGGACGCCGACCTGGTGGCGCCGCCGGTGCGCCAGCCGGGCTCGGACGAGCGGTTCTACTTCGTCATGACCGACCGGTTCGCGAACGGCGACACGTCGAACGACACCGGCGGGATCGACGGCGACCGGCTCGACCACGGCTTCGACCCGACGGACAAGGGCTTCTACCAGGGCGGGGACATCGCCGGACTGCGCGAGCGGCTCGACTACGTCGAGGGCCTGGGCACCACGGCCATCTGGCTCACGCCGTCGTTCCTCAACCGGCCGGTGCAGGGCACGGGCGACGACGCGAGCGCGGGCTACCACGGGTACTGGATCACGGACTTCACGCGGATCGACCCGCACCTGGGCACCAACGACGAGCTGCGCGCCCTGATCGACGAGGCCCACGCGAAGGGCATCAAGGTCTACTTCGACATCATCACCAACCACACGGCCGACGTGATCGACTACGCCGAGGGCGAGTACGGGTACGTCGACCAGGCCACGTCGCCGTACACCGACGCCGCAGGGAACGCCTTCGACCCGGCGGACGTCGCGGGCTCCGCGGACTTCCCGGAGCTGGACGCCGCGACGTCGTTCCCGTACACGCCGGTGGTCGCGGACGAGGACGCCGACGCCAAGGTCCCGGCCTGGCTCAACGACCCGACGCTCTACCACAACCGGGGCAACTCGACGTGGACGGGCGAGTCGGTCACGTACGGCGACTTCGACGGCCTGGACGACCTCATGACCGAGGACCCGCGCGTCGTGGACGGCTTCGTCGACGTCTACTCCGACTGGATCGACCTCGGCATCGACGGCTTCCGCATCGACACGGTCAAGCACGTGAACCCGGAGTTCTGGGAGACGTGGTCGGCCGAGGTCATGGACTACGCGCACGCGCAGGGCAAGGACGACTTCTTCATGTTCGGCGAGGTGTACGACGCCGACGCGGCCAAGACGTCGCCGTACGTGCGCGACACGGACATGAGCTCGGTGCTCGACTTCTCCTTCCAGGCGGCCGCGACCAGCTACGCGAGCGGCAACAGCGCCCGCGGCCTGGCGAGCCTGTTCGCGAGCGACGACCGGTACACGACCCCGACGAGGTCCGCCTCCGCCCTGCCCACCTTCCTCGGCAACCACGACATGGGCCGCGTCGGATACATGCTCGCGGGCACCGACGAGCCCTTGGCCCGCGACGAGCTGGCGCACGACCTCATGTACCTCACGCGGGGTCAGCCGGTCGTCTACTACGGCGACGAGCAGGGCTTCGCGGGCGCGGGCGGGGACAAGGACGCCCGCCAGACGCTGTTCGCCACGCAGGTCGACGAGTACGCCGACCAGCCGCTCGTCACCGGCGAGCCGGCGGGCAGCACCGACCGGTACGCCACCGACGCGCCCCTCTACTCGCGCATCGCCGACCTGGCCGCGCTGCGGGAGGCGCACCCGGCGCTCGCCACCGGCGCGCAGGTCGAGCGGTACGCCGAGAACGGGGCCGGGGTCTACGCGTTCAGCCGGATCGACCGCGAGGAGAAGGTCGAGCACCTGGTCGCGGTGAACAACGCGGCGCAGGCGAAGAGCGCCACCTTCACCACGCTCACGCCCGGGGCGTCGTACGACGTCCTGTACGGCGGCGGCGAGCCCGTCACCGCGGACGACGCCGGCGAGGTCACGGTGCAGGTGCCCGCCACGTCGGCGGTCGTGCTGCGCGCGGACCGCACGGTGGGCGCGGACTCGGACGGCACGCTCGAGGTCGCGGTCCCCGCGGCGGGCGCGGCGGTCTCGGGCACCGCGGCCGTGGCGGCCGACGTCGACGACGACGCCTGGGCGGAGACGTCCTTCGCGTGGCGCGAGGTCGGCACCGACGAGTGGCACGCGCTCGGCACGGCGGAGGACACGACGCCGCGCGTCTTCCAGGACACGAAGGGCCTGGCCGAGGGCACCCTCGTCGAGTACCGCGCCGTGACGCAGGACGCCGACGGCGACCGGACGGCCGCCTCGACGTTCGCCTCCGTCGGCGTCGACGTGTCCGGCGTGGTCGGCGACGAGGAGCCCGAACCCGAGATCGACCTGGTGACCGTGCCGGGCAGCCACAACAGCGAGATGGGCTGCGCCGGCGACTGGACGCCGGACTGCGAGGGCGCCCGCCTCACCGAGCGCCCGGACGGCGTGTGGGCCGGGACGTTCGACCTGCCAGCGGGGGACTACGAGTACAAGGTCGCCGTGAACGGCTCGTGGGACGTCAACTACGGCGCCGGGGGAGTGCGCGACGGCGGCAACGCGACGTACTCGCACGAGGGCGGCGAGGTCACGTTCTACTGGGACCCGGTGAGCCACGACTTCTCGTCCACCGCGCAGGGCCCGGTCGTCACGCTGGCGGGGTCGTTCCAGGACCAGGTGGGGTGCCCGGGATCGTGGGCGCCCGACTGCCTCGCGTCGTGGCTCAAGGACCACGACGGCGACGGCACGTACACGTGGTCGACGGACGACCTCGCCGCCGGCGCCTACGAGGCCAAGGTGGCGCACGGCCTGAGCTGGGCCGAGAACTACGGCGTGGGCGGTAAGCCCGACGGCGCCAACTACTCCTTCAGCGTGGGCGAGGGCGAGACGGTGGCCTTCTCCTACGACCTCGCCACCCACGTGCTCGAGATCGGCGTGGAGAACCCGCCGCTGCCCGGCACGGGGCAGCAGGCCGCGCACTGGGTCCGCCAGGGCCTGGTGCTCGCGCCCGGCGACCTCGGCTCCGGCGACGACTGGACCCTGTGGACCGCGCCGGAGGGCGGCCTGGCCGTCGCCGACGGCCAGGTCCGCGGGCCGGACGGGGGAGACCTCCCGGAGGGGGCCGCGTCCTACGACCTGGCACCCGCGGGGGACGTGCCCGACGACGTCGCGCGCGACTTCCCGGCGCTCGCCGGCCACACGGCGCTGGCCCCGGTGGGCGACGACGGGAAGCCGCTGGGCCGCGCGGCCGTCGAGAAGCTCCTGACGGGTCAGCTCCTGGTGACCCGGGCGTCGGGCGAGGGCCTGTCGGCGGCGACCGGCGTGCAGGTGCCCGGCGTCCTCGACGACCTGTACAGCGAGCAGGCATCGAAGCGTACGTTCGGCGTTCAGCGGCACCCGAGCGGCAGGTGGGCGTTGTTCGCCCTGTGGGCGCCGACCGCGCGGGACGTGGACCTGCTGGTGTGGCCCGCGGGCCGTGACCTGGGCGAGGACCCCGAGCGGTTCGACGCCGTCCGCGAGCGCGACGGCTCGTGGACCCTCGACGGCAAGCGGGCGGCGAAGAAGCTCGCGTGGGACGGCGCCCGCTACCGGTACGCGGTGACGGTCTACGTGCCGGGCACCGGGAAGCTCGAGACGAACGTCGTCACCGACCCGTACTCCGTGGGCCTCACCCTCGACTCGACGCACTCCGTGGTCGTGGGGCTGGACGACAAGCGCTGGCAGCCGAAGGTCTGGCGCACCACCCGCCAGCCGGTCGTGGAGCGGGCCGTGGACCAGACGATCTACGAGCTGCACGTGCGTGACTTCTCCGTCTCCGACGAGACGGTGCCGGCGAAGGAGCGCGGCACGTACCTCGCGTTCGCGCAGCGGCGCTCGGACGGCATGACGCACCTGCGCGAGCTGGCCGACGCCGGCATGACGACGGTGCACCTGCTGCCGACGTTCGACATCGCGACGATCCCCGAGGACCGCGCGGACCAGGCGACCACGGGCGACCTGTCCGGGTTCGCTCCCGACGGCGAGGAGCAGCAGGCGGCGGTGGCCGACACCGCCGCGAGCGACGGCTTCAACTGGGGCTACGACCCGTTCCACTTCTCGGTCCCCGAGGGCTCGTACGCCGTCGACGCCGAGGGGGGCGCGCGCGTGGCCGAGTTCCGCACGATGGTGGGCTCGCTGCACGACGCGGGCCTGCAGGTGGTGCTCGACCAGGTGTTCAACCACACCGCGGCGAGCGGGCAGGACGCGAAGAGCGTGCTCGACCGGGTCGTCCCGGGCTACTACCAGCGGCTGAACCCGACCACGGGGGCGGTCGAGACCAGCACCTGCTGCCAGAACGTGGCCACCGAGCACGCGATGGCGGGCAAGCTCATGGTCGACTCGGTGGTCACGTGGGCCCGCGACTACAAGGTGGACGGCTTCCGTTTCGACCTCATGGGCCACCACTCGAGGGACAACATGCTCGCCGTGCGCGAGGCCCTCGACGCCCTCACGCCGCGCAAGGACGGCGTCGACGGGTCCGCCGTCTACCTGTACGGCGAGGGCTGGAACTTCGGCGAGGTCGCGGACAACGCCCTGTTCACGCAGGCCACGCAAGGGCAGCTCGGCGGCACCGGCATCGGCACGTTCAGCGACCGGCTGCGCGACGCCGTGCACGGCGGGTCGCCGGTGGACGCCGCGTCGCGGTTCACGCAGGGCTTCGGCACGGGGCTGTTCACCGACCCGAACGGACGCGAGGCCAGCGAGGGGGACGCCGGCAGCGTCAACGACGGCTCCGCCGATGAGCGCGCGGACCTCGGCCACCAGAGCGACCTGGTGCGCCTCGGCCTCGCGGGCAACCTGCGGGACTTCGCGTTCCGGGCCTCGGACGACGGCGCCGGCGAGACGACGCGGGGCGAGGAGCTCGACTACCGCGGCGCGCCCGCGGGGTACGCGGACTCGCCGGAGGAGGTCGTCACGTACGTCGACGCGCACGACAACGAGACCCTGTTCGACCTGCTGACGCTGAAGCTGCCGCAGGACACCGCGATGGCGGACCGGGTCCGGATGAACACCGTGTCGCTCGCGACGACGGCGCTCGCCCAGACCCCGTCGTTCTGGCACGCGGGCACGGACCTGCTGCGTTCGAAGTCGCTGGACCGCAACTCCTACGACTCGGGCGACTGGTTCAACGCGATCGACTGGTCGGGGCGGGACAACGGCTTCGGCCGCGGCCTGCCTCCGGCGGCGGACAACGCCGACGCGTGGCCGGTGATGGCGCCGCTCCTGGCGGACCCGTCGCTCAAGCCCGCGCCGTCGGACATCGCGGCGGCCTCGGGGGCGGCGCGCGAGCTGCTCGAGCTGCGCTCGTCGACCCGGCTCCTCCGGCTCGGCCGCGCCGCGGCGATCGAGCAGAAGGTGTCGTTCCCGGGCGCGGGTCCGGACGCGACGCCCGGCGTCGTCGCGATGGCGGTGGACGACACCGTGGGTCGGGACGCGGACCGTCGCCTCGACGGTCTGCTGACGGTGTTCAACGCGTCGCCGGAGCCCGTGACGCTCGAGCTGTCCGAGCTGCGCGGCCGGGACTTCCGGCTCTCGGGCGTGCAGCGCTCGGGGAGCGACGCCGTCGTCAAGCGCACCCGGTGGGACGCGCGCACGGGCACGGTCACCGTGCCCGCCCGGACCGTGGCGGTGCTGGAGGACCCGCAGCGCTGACCGACGCACGCCCTCGCCGTCATGTTCGTCGTTGTGTTCGACGTACGAACTGACCGCCGAGGGTCCGCCATCTCGAGGGCCACGGGACGGAACGCCGTCCCGTGGCCCTCGTCGCGCTGTCAGGGCTCGGGCGGCGGGCCGTGACGCGATCGTTATCGCTTTCCACCCGCCGAGGCTTTGACTTCGGAACTCGAACGCAGCAGTCTGTACCGCGGACCGGCTCGGCCGTCCGGGGGAGACCTCGGCGTCCGGGCGCCGGCGGCGACGGTCGCTGCCGGGGGACACTCGACGACGAGAAGGAGCGCGAGGATGCGACTCGCCAAGACGATGGGCGCGGTGGCCGCCGGTGCGGCGCTGACGCTGGGACTCGCCGCGTGCGGCGGCTCCGGGGCCGGCGGCGGCGGCGGTGCGGACGGCGCCGCGGGGAACGGCGACGACGACGTGAAGATCGGCGTCGCGATGCCGACGCAGACCTACGAGCGCTGGATCCAGGACGGCAACAACGTCAAGAAGGGCCTGGAGGACCTCGGCTACTCCGTGGACCTGCAGTTCGCCAACGACGACATCCCGACCCAGACGCAGCAGATCGACTCGATGATCACCGAGGGCGTCGACGTCCTCGTCATCGCCTCGATCGACGGCACCGCGCTGACCAGCCAGCTCGACGCGGCCGCCGCGGCGAACATCCCGGTCATCGCGTACGACCGCCTGATCCGCGACAGCGAGAACGTCGACTTCTACACGACGTTCGACAACGAGGCGGTCGGCGTGGCGCAGGCCAACGCCCTGCTGCGCGGCCTGGGCTACCTCGACGCCGACGGCAAGGAGACCGGCGAGAAGGGCCCGTACAACATCGAGCTCTTCGCCGGCTCGCCGGACGACAACAACGCCGGGTTCTTCTTCGACGGCGCGATGTCGGTGCTGCAGCCGCTCATCGACGACGGCACGATCGTCGTCCCGTCCGGCCAGACCGACTTCGGCCAGGTCACGACGCAGCGCTGGGAGCTGGAGACGGCCCAGAAGCGCATGGAGGACCTGCTCACCTCGACGTACCAGGGCGGCGAGAAGCTGGACGGCGTGCTCGCGCCGGCCGACGTGCTCTCCCGCGGCATCATCAACGCGCTCCAGAGCGCGGGCATGGGGCCGACCCTCGAGGAGGGCCTGCCGGTCGTCACCGGCCAGGACGCCGAGATCGCCAACATCAAGCTCATCGACGACGGCGTCCAGTCCTCGACGATCTTCAAGGACACGCGCCTCCTCGCCGAGCAGGCGGTCAAGGCCACCGAGTCCTTCGTGAAGGGCGAGGAGCCCGAGGCGAACGACACCGAGACGTACGACAACGGCGTCAAGGTCGTGCCGTCGTACCTGCTCGAGGTCCAGACGGTGTTCAAGGACGACATCCAGCCCGTGCTGATCGACGCCGGCTACTACACCGCCGACGAGGTCAAGGCCGGTCAGGCGGACGACTGATCCGCAGGTCATGACCCGCACGGGCGGGCCCGCCCGTCGCCGCTCCCGCTCCGGGACGGACGACGGGTGGGCCCGCCCCCGGGGCCGCCGCGGACCTGTCCGGCGGCGGCGCACCCCACCGAAGGAGGGACGAGAGCGCAGATGAGCACGATCCTGGAGATGCGCTCCATCACCAAGGAGTTCCCCGGCGTCAAGGCGCTGTCGGACGTCACGCTGACGGTCGAGCAGGGCGAGATCCACGCCATCTGCGGCGAGAACGGCGCCGGGAAGTCCACGCTCATGAAGGTGCTGTCGGGCGTCTACCCGCACGGCACCTACGACGGCGAGATCGTCCTGGACGGGACGCCCGCGGAGTTCGGGTCGATCAACGACTCCGAGGACCGCGGCATCGTCATCATCCACCAGGAGCTCGCCCTGGTCCCGTACCTGTCCGTCGCCGAGAACATCTTCCTCGGCAACGAGACCCGGGGCCGGTTCGGGATGATCGACTGGAACGCGGCGAACCGGAAGGCCCACGCCCTGCTCGAGCGGGTGGGCCTCGACGAGAACCCGACGACGCCCGTCAGCCAGCTCGGCGTCGGCAAGCAGCAGCTCATCGAGATCGCCAAGGCGCTCTCCAAGGAGGTCAAGCTGCTGATCCTCGACGAGCCGACCGCTGCGCTCAACGACGACGACTCCGAGCACCTGCTCGAGCTGCTGCGCCAGCTCAAGGCGCACGGCATCACGTCGATCATCATCTCCCACAAGCTCAACGAGATCGAGGAGATCGCCGACCGCACGACGATCATCCGCGACGGCCGGACCATCGAGACCCTCGACATGTCCGAGCCGGGCTCCACCCAGGACCGCATCATCCGCGGCATGGTGGGCCGAGACCTCGAGCACCGTTACCCCGAGCGGGCGTCCGTCGTCGGCGACGAGGTGCTCCGTGTGGAGCACTGGAACGTCGACCACCCCACGCAGATCGGTCGGCAGATCATCGTCGACGCGTCGTTCAACGTGCACGCCGGCGAGGTCGTCGGGATCGCCGGCCTCATGGGTGCCGGGCGCACCGAGCTCGCGATGAGCATCTTCGGCCGCACCTACGGGCGCAACATCCGCGGCGAGATCTTCAAGGACGGCAAGCCGATCCAGGTCCGCAACGTGTCCGAGGCGATCGGGCACAACCTCGCGTACGCGACCGAGGACCGCAAGCACTACGGCCTGAACCTCATCGACGACATCCGGCACAACATCTCCGCGGCGGGCCTGCCCAAGCTCGCCCCGCGTGGCTGGGTCAACGGCAACGAGGAGCTCCGGGTCGCCGAGGACTACCGCGGCTCCCTCAACATCAAGACGCCCAACGTCCTGGTCGACGTCGGCAAGCTCTCCGGCGGCAACCAGCAGAAGGTCGTGCTGTCCAAGTGGCTGTACACCGACCCCGACGTGCTCATCCTCGACGAGCCCACCCGAGGGATCGACGTCGGCGCCAAGTTCGAGATCTACACGATCATCAACAAGATGGTCGCGGCGGGGAAGGCGGTCGTCGTCATCTCCTCCGAGCTCCCCGAGCTGCTCGGCATCTGCGACCGTGTGTACACCCTCGCCTTCGGTCGGATCACCGGTGAGCTCCCCGTCGCCGAGGCGACGCAGGAGCGCCTCATGGAGCTCATGACGATCGAGCGCGACCAGCCCCTGCCCACGAAGGAAACCGCCTCATGAACGCCATCGACTCGGTCCGGGACATCCTGACCCGGAACATGCGCCAGAGCGGCATCGTCATCGCCTTCCTGGCGATCGTCGTGCTCTTCGCCGCCCTGAACCCGAACTTCCTCTCGCCCACGAACCTGACGAACATCGTCCTGCAGTACTCGTACATCCTGATCCTCGCGATCGGGATGGTGATGATCATCGTGGCGGGGCAGATCGACCTGTCCGTCGGCTCGGTGGTGGCCCTCACCGGAGCCGTCAGCGCCGTCGTCGTCGTGCGGCAGGGCCTGCCCTGGTACGTCGGCGTGCTGGCCGCCCTCCTCGTCGGCCTCCTCGTCGGCATCTGGCAGGGCTTCTGGGTGGCGTACGTCGGGATCCCCGGCTTCATCGTGACCCTGGCCGGCATGCTCCTGTTCCGCGGCCTGACGTTCCTCGTGCTGGACAACAAGTCGCTGTCGCCGTTCGGCGGCACCTACTACGACATCGCCAACGGGTTCCTCAACGGCCTGCTCGGCGGCAACGGGTTCGACGTCTTCACGCTCGTCATCTTCGGCATCGCCGTGGTCGGGTTCGGCGTCAGCCAGTGGCGCACCCGCCAGGGCAAGATCGCCTACCAGCAGACGGTCGAGTCGATGCCGCTGTTCGTGGTCAAGCTCGTGGCGGTGGCGGCCGTGGTGATGTGGTTCGGCTACCAGCTGTCGATCTCGCGCGGCCTGCCGATCGTGCTCATCATCCTCGCGGTGCTGATCATCGCCTACACGCTCGTCACGCAGAAGTCGGTCTTCGGCCGGCACGTCTACGCCGTGGGCGGCAACCGGCACGCGGCCGAGCTGTCCGGCGTCAAGGTCCGGAAGGTCAACTTCTGGATCTTCGTGAACATGGGCGTCCTGGCCTCGGTGGCCGGCGTGGTCTACTCCTCGCGCATGAACGGCGCCCAGCCGGGCGCGGGCAACATGTTCGAGCTCGACGCGATCGCCGCGTGCTTCATCGGTGGCGCGTCGACCACCGGCGGCGTCGGCCGCGTGGGCGGCGCCATGATCGGTGGTCTGATCATGGCCGTCATGTCCAACGGCATGCAGCTGATGGGCGTGCCGCAGTCGATGCAGCAGGTCGTCAAGGGCCTGGTGCTGCTGCTCGCGGTCGCGTTCGACATCTACAACAAGCGTCGCGCCTCGGTGCTGCGCTGACCTGGGGGTCCGGCCGGGGCCGGACCATCCCGCCTCGACGCGCGGGGCGGCGGACGACCGCCGCCC